>NZ_VDFS01000052.1:40122-55811 GCF_006151955.1 Georgenia sp. 311
ACGGTGCTGTCCGGGATGCCGTGGCACACGACCTCGTTGACCGACGTGCACAGCGACTTGGGGAAGCCGCGGTAGCCGAGGGTCGAGGGGTAGGCGCCGTTGGCGAGGGCGAACTCGTGGCCGATGCGGTCGAGCTCCTCGGTGGTGACGCCGGGGCGGACGGCGGCGCCGACGTGCTGGAGGGCCTGGGCCGCCAGGCGGGCGGTGCGGCGGATCCGCTCGACGGTCTCGGGGTCGTTGACCTCGCTGCCGGTGAACGGCCGCGGGTCCGGCCTGTCGACGTACTCCGGGTACTCGATCGACGTGGGCACCGCCCGCCGCGGGGAGACGGTTCCGGGGGTCAGGGTGCCCAACGGGGCGCGATCGGCAAGCATGGGAGAAGTCTACGTAGCCGATCGAGGAGGACCGATGGAGCCCCACGACGAGTGGTTCTACAACACCGCCACCGGGGAGGTGGAGCAGGGCAAGGTCTCCGGCTCGCTCAACCGCATGGGCCCCTACCCGACGCGCGAGGCGGCCGCCGAGGCGTACGCCAGGGCGGCGGACCGCAACAAGGCCTGGGACGCCGCCGACCGCGCCTGGAACGACGAGGAGTAGCCCGCCCGGGGGCGGGCTGCTCCTGCGCGGCGACTACTCGGCGAAGGTGTGGTCCGGGCCGGGGAAGGTGCCCTCCCGGACCTCCTGCGCGTAGGCGCGGGTCGCGGTGTAGAGCGCCGCGCCGACGTCGCCGAACTTCTTCGCGAAGCGGGGAGCCCAGGCCGTCATCCCGGCCATGTCGGTCCACACGAGGACCTGACCGTCGCACGCCGAGCCGGCGCCGATCCCGATCGTCGGGACGTGGAGCACCTCGGTGGCGCGGGCGGCGACGGGGGCGGGCACCATCTCCAGGACGACGGCGACGGCGCCGGCCTCCTGCAGCGCGACGGCGTCGGCGACGAGCCGCTCGGCCGCCCCGTCCCCGCGTCCCTGGACGCGCGTGCCGCCGAGGGCGTGCTCGGACTGCGGGGTGAAGCCGAGGTGCCCGATGACGGGCACGCCGGACTCGCTGAGCAGCTTGACGTGCGCGGCGACACGCTCCCCGCCCTCGAGCTTGACCGCGTGCGCACCGCCCTCCTTGAGCATGCGCACCGCCGTCGCGAAGGCGTGCTGCGGGGAGGCCTCGTAGGAGCCGAAGGGGAGGTCCGCGACGACCATGGCGCGGCGTGCGGCGCCCGCGACCGCGCGCACGGCCGGGACCATCTCGTCGACGGTGACCGGGATCGTGCCGTGCAGACCGAGCATCGTGTTGCCGATGGAGTCCCCGACGAGGAGCACGTCGATCCCCGCCTCGTCGAAGATCCGCGCCGTCACCGCGTCGTAGGCGGTGAGCATCGTGATGGGCTCGCCGCGCTCCTTCATCTGGCCGAGGTGGTGCACCCGCACCCGCTTCGGCACGGGCACGCCGGAGGCTGCGGGGGTGGCGGGGGTCTGCTCACTCATGTCGTTCTCCAGGTCGGGTCGTCCGGTACGACGACCCTACGCGGCCCGCCACCCCCGCCGCTCCGCAGAAGGGTGTCCCAGAGGGGTGTGGTGTCTGGGACACCCCTTGGCGCCCGGGGACACCCCGTGCAGCACCCCTGGCGCCCCGCGTAGGGGCGTCCCAGAGGTGGGGGGTGGGTCAGGTGAGGAGGGACGAGGGGTCGTCGGGGACGTCGACGGCGTGCTCGAGCAGGGCGAGGCGGTCGACGACCTCGAGCGCCCGTTCGTGGGTCGCGGCGAGCACGACGGGCGCGGCGCGACCCGCGTGGTAGGACTGCAGCCACCGCGGCGCGAGCACGCACCAGCGCATCCCCGGCTCCAGCCCGGGGAAGCCGAGCTCCGGGCGCGGGCTGGACAGGTCGTTGCCGATCTCCCGCTGGTGGGCGAGGAAGTCGGCGGTGACGACGACGCACACGGAGTGCCCGCCGGGGTGCCCGGCGCTGGGCACGCAGCTGCCGGTGCGGTAGTAGCCGGTGACGGGGTCGGTCCCGCACTCCTCGAGCGGCCCCCCGAGCACGTTGCGCTCGCTCATGGCCCGATCCTGGCACAGGTGGACGTCCGCGCCCCGGCGCACCGCGGCTGTGCCAGGATCTGGGCCAGGAACCGCCGTCGAAGGAGACCTCCATGACCGTGCTCGCCGACCTCCTCACCGCGCTGCGCACCGGCGGCGTCGAGATCATCGACCTCACCGCGCCGCTGTCGGACGCGACCCCGGTCCTCGAGCTGCCCGAGCAGTTCGGGCAGACGGCCCGCTTCCGGCTCGAGGAGATCTCCCGTTACGACGACCGCGGCCCGGCCTGGTACTGGAACAACTTCCGCACCGGCGAGCACACCGGCACCCACTTCGACGCCCCGAACCACTGGGCCAGCGGCCGCGACCTCGCCGACATCGCCTCGGTGCCCGTCGGCGCGCTCGTCGCCCCGGCGGTCGTGCTCGACGTCGCCGCGCACGTCGCCGAGGACCCGGACTTCCTCATCGAGCGCGAGCACATCGACGCGTTCGTCGCCGAGCACGGCCCGCTGCCCGAGGGCGGCTGGCTGCTGTGCCGCACCGGCTGGTCGGCGCGCACGAGCCAGCAGGACATGATCAACCGCGGCGAGGACGGCCCGCACAGCCCCGGCCTGTCCGTCGAGGCCGCCCGCTGGGTGGCCGAGGAGAGCCCGCTGCAGGGGATCGGCGTGGAGACCGTGGGCACCGACGCCGGCGCCGCCGCCGGGTTCGACCCCCTCTTCCCGTGCCACCACTACCTCCTCGGCAACGGCAAGTACGGGCTGTCCCAGCTGCGCAACCTCGACCGGCTCCCCGCGACCGGCGCCCTCGTCCTCGCCTCGCCGCTGCGGATCGAGGGCGGCTCCGGCTCGCCCACGCGCGTCCTCGCGCTCGTCGAGCGCTGAGCGCCGTGGCACGGGTCGGGGAGGTCGTCGGCCGGACGCTCGTCGCCGGCGGGGTCGACCACGTCTTCGGCGTCGTCGGCTCGGGGAACTTCCACGCGACGAACGCGATGGTCGCGGCGGGAGCCCGGTTCGTCGCCGCCCGCCACGAGGGCGGCGCGGCGACCATGGCCGACGCCTTCGCGCGCACGGCCGGCGCCCCGGCGGCACTGAGCGTGCACCAGGGCTGCGGCCTGACGAACGCGCTCACCGGTATCGCCGAGGCGGCCAAGTCCCGCACCCCGCTCGTCGTGCTCGCGCCGGAGGCGGTGAGTCCGACGTCGAACTTCCACGTCGACCAGGACGCCGTCGCCCGGGCGGTCGGCGCGGTCCCCGTGCGCCTCACCGACCCGGCGTCGGCCGCGCAGGTCACCGCGGCGGCGCTCGCCACCGCCCGCGACGAGCGGCGCACGGTCGTGCTCAACCTCCCGCTGGACGTCCAGGACCTCGAGGTGCCCGACGCGGCGCCGCCCCTGCCCGCGCCGCCGCCGCCCGCCCGGCCCGCCTCCGACGCCGACCTCGAGCGCCTGGCCCGGGCGCTGCAGGTCGCCCGGCGCCCGGTGTTCGTCGCCGGCCGCGGCGCCCGGTCCGCCGCCGCCCGCGACGCCCTCGTGGCGCTCGCCGACGCGTGCGGGGCACTGCTCGCCACCTCCGCCGTCGCCAAGGGCCTGTTCGCCAGGAACCCGTGGTCCCTCGACGTCTCCGGCGGCTTCTCCTCCCCGCTCGCCGCGGAGCTCATCGGCGAGGCCGACCTCGTCGTGGGCTGGGGGTGCGCGCTGAACATGTGGACGATGCGCCACGGGCGCCTCCTGGGCCCGGGCGCCGTCGTCGCCCAGGTCGACGACACCCCCGAGGCACTCGGGAGGCACCGGACGATCGACCTCGGCGTCGTCGGCGACGTCGCGGCCACCGCGCGCGCCCTCGCGCGCCGCCTCGAGGGCACGCCGACGCCGGGCTACCGCGGCCCCGGGCTGCGCGAGCGGCTGGCCGCCGGCCTGCGCTGGCGGGACGTGCCCTACACCGACCTGTCCGACGGCGAGCGGATCGACCCGCGCACCCTCACCCTCGCGCTGGACGACCTCCTGCCCGCCGAGCGCGTGCTCGCCGTCGACTCCGGCAACTTCATGGGCTACCCGAGCATGTTCCTCGACGTCCCGGACGAGCAGGGCTTCTGCTTCACCCAGGCGTTCCAGTCCATCGGTCTCGGCCTGGCGACCGGGATCGGCGCCGCGCTCGCCCGGCCCGACCGGCTGCCCGTCGTCGCGCTCGGCGACGGCGGGGCGCTCATGGGCGCGGCCGAGCTCGACACGGTGCGCCGGCTCGGGCTGCCGATGGTCGTCGTCGTCTACAACGACGACGCCTACGGGGCCGAGGTCCACCACTTCGCCGGCGAGGACCACGCGACCGTCACCTTCCCGCCGACCGACATCGCCGCGATCGGCGCCGGGTACGGCTTCACCGCGCTCACGGTGCGCTCGCCGGGCGACCTCGCCCCGGTGCGCGACTGGCTCGACGGCCCGCGTGACCGGCCGCTGCTCATCGACGCGAAGGTCGTCGCCGACGAGCCGGCGTGGTGGCTGGCCGAGGCGTTCGGCCACTGACCGTCCGCCCGGCTCAGCGCAGCGTCACCGCCGTCCACGAGGCGGGCGGCAGCTCGAGGGTGAGCGTGGCGCCCTCGCGCCGGACCTCCCGGAGGGGGACGGGGACCACCCGGTCCGGCTCGGTGAGGGTGTTGCGGGCGGTGAGGTCGGCGTCGGTGAGCGTCGTCGCCTCGACCGTCCCTACGGTGCCGAGCGCCGCGAGGTCGACGGTGAGCACGGTGGGGGCGTCGGTCGCCCGGTTGAGGACGAGGACGGTCGTGTGCCCCGCCGCCTCGTCGCGCGTGACGACGGCGTCCAGGACGTCGACCTCGCCGTAGCGGGCGGTGGTCAGCCGGTCGGCGCGCAGCGAGGTGCGCAGGACCTCGCCGCGCGCCAGCCGCGAGGCGGCCGCGAACGGGTGGAAGATCGTCTGGCGCCACGCCGGCCCACCGGGCTCGGTCATGATCGGGGCGATGACGTTGACGAGCTGGGCGAGGTTCGCCGAGCGCACCCGCCCGGCGTGCCGGAGCAGGGAGATGAGGAGCCCGCCGACGACGAGCGCGTCGGCCACCGTGTAGCTGTGCTCCAGCAGGCGCGGGGCCACCGGCCAGTCGTCGACCGCGGTGCGCTTCTCCTGCGCCTCGTAGTGCTCGGCGTCCCAGACGTTCCACTCGTCGAAGGCGATCGTCATCGTCCGGTCGTGGCCCGTGGCGGCCTTGACGTCGTCCGCCGTCGCGGCGACCGACTCGATGAAGCGGTCCATGTCCACGCCCGAGGCCAGGAAGCTCGCGACGTCGCCGTCGGTGAGCTTGTAGTAGGCGTGGCAGGAGATGTGGTCGACGACGTCGTAGGTGTGCTCGAGGACGGTGCGCTCCCACGTGCCGAAGGTCGGCATCTGCGCGCTCGAGCTGCCGCACACGACGAGCTCGACCGAGGGGTCGAGCTGCCGCATCGCCCGGGCGGTGCGGGCGGCCAGCTGGCCGTACTCCTCGGCCGTGCTGTGGCCGAGCTGCCACGGGCCGTCCATCTCGTTGCCCAGGCACCACATCCGCACCGCGTGCGGGTCGGGCGTCCCGGCCGCCACTCGCGCGTCGGACAGCGTCGTGCCCGAGGGGACGTTGCAGTACTCCAGGAGGTCCAGCGCCTCCTGCACGCCCCGGGTGCCGAGGTTGACGGCGAGCACGAGCTCGAGCCCGGCGCGGCGCGCCCAGCGCGCGAACTCGTCGAGCCCCACCTCGTTGGTCTCCAGGGAGTGCCACGCGAGGTCCAGGCGCCGGGGGCGCTGCTCCCGCGGCCCCACGCCGTCCTCCCACCGGTAGCCGGAGACGAAGTTGCCACCCGGGTAGCGCACGGTGGTCGCGCCGAGCTCGCGCACGAGGGCGAGGACGTCGGTGCGGAACCCGTCCTCGTCGGCCGCGGGGTGCCCGGGCTCGTAGAGCCCGTCGTAGACCGCGCGGCCGAGGTGCTCGACGAACGAGCCGAACAGCCGCGGGTCGACGTCGGCCACGGGCTCGGCGGCGACGGTGAGGTGTGCGCGGGGCATGGCAGTCCTTCGGGGGCCGGGGCGGCGTCGTCCCACCCGGTCGGGGCCGGGCCGGTCGACCGACTGTAGCGACCCCGCGGGACCGGCGGGTGCAGGGGCGGGCGGCGCGCCGTGGGACGATGCACCCAGCCGACGGGAGGAGCATCGATGGACCGCGCACAGCTCACGCAGGAGACGGGTGTCGCCGGGGCGATCGCGCGGGCGGTCGCCGCGCACGGGCCCGCCGTCGTCGACCTCGCCCGCGAGATCCACGCCCTGCCGGAGCTCGCGTTCACCGAGCACCGCGCCGCCGCCGCGATCACCGACCTGCTGGCCCGGGAGGGCTTCGCCGTCGAGCTCGGCGTCGCCGACCTGCCCACCGCCTTCACCGCGACGGTGGGCGACGGGCCGCTCACCGTGGCGATCTGCGCGGAGTACGACGCGCTGCCGACGGTCGGGCACGCGTGTGGGCACAACCTCATCGCGGGCGCCGCGGTCACCGCCGCACTCGCCCTCCAGCCGGTCGCCGCCGAGCTCGGGCTGCGCGTCGTCGTCGTCGGTACGCCGGCCGAGGAGCACGGCGGGGGCAAGGTGCTCCTCCTCGAGCGGGGCGTCTTCGACGACGTCGACCTCGCGCTCATGATCCACGCGCTGCCCGCCGACCACGGCCACAACCCGCAGGGCACGACCTCACAGGCGGTGGGCCGCTACCGGGCGACCTTCACCGGCCGCGGCGCGCACGCCGCCGCCGCCCCGCACCGCGGCATCAACGCCGCCGACGCCGCCGTCGTCGCCCAGGTCGCCGTCGGACTGCTGCGCCAGCAGATCCCCGGGGACCACCGGGTGGCGGCCGTCGTCGCCCACGGCGGGGACGCGACGAACATCATCCCCGAGACGGCGATCGTCGACTTCGAGTGCCGCGCCTTCACCATGACCGAGTTCACCGACCTCCTCACCCGGGTGCGCCGGTGCTTCGAGGCGGGCGCGCTGGCCACCGGCGCGAGCCTGCGCATCGAGCCGACCGAGCCGGTCTACGAGCCGCTCGAGCACGACGACGTCCTGTGCCGCCACTGGGCCGGGGCGCTGGAGACGCTCGGCTACGACGCCGCGCCGGGCGGTGGCCCGCGCGGCGGGTCCACCGACATGGGCAACGTCTCGCGCGTCGTCCCGGCGATCCACCCGTGGGTGAGCCTGCCGCACGTCGAGGCGCCGATCCACACCGCCGACTTCGCCCGCGCGGCCGACGAGCCCCCCGCCTACGAGACGATGCTCGACGCCGGCACCGCGATGGCCCTCACCGTCGCCACCGTCGCCGCGGACGAGTCCGAGGTCGCGGCGCTGCGCGCCCGCAAGGCGGCGCTGCGGGCCTGACACCGCGGGCCTAGGCCGGCGCCATGTAGAGCACCTCCCACACGTGGCCGTCGGGGTCGGTGACGGCGGCGCCGTACATGTCCTCGCCCTGCGGCCCGACCGGGCCGTCGAGGGCGACGGGGTAGGCGTGCTCGAAGCCGCCGTGCGCGAGCGCGGCGGCGACGAACGCCTCCGTCTCCTGCCGTGAGCCCATCGACAGGCAGTTGAGCACCTGGGTGGCGCGGTGGGCGTCGACGACCGGGGTGGTGACGAACTCGGCGAAGCGCCGGCGGTCCATCGCCATGACGTAGATGGAGGGGGAGACGACGACGCACAGGCACTGGTCGTCGGAGTAGCGCTCGTCGACGGTGAAGCCGACGCCCGTGTAGAAGCGCCGGGTGGCCCCGAGGTCGCGCACCGGGAGGTTGACGATGATCATCCGGTCCATGGCTGGTCCCTTCCGCGGGGCGGCGGACGCGCCCTCTCACCACCGGCCGACCGGGGCGGAGGGTGGAACTCATCGCGGCGATGACTTCGGTGGCCGGGCGCGGTCGGTAGCAGGGTCGTTCGAGAGGAGCCCACCATGCCCACCGTGACCACCTGCCTGTGGTTCGACACCCAGGCCCTGGAGGCCGCCGAGCTCTACGTGTCCGTCTTCCCGCGCTCGGCCATCAGCGAGATCGTGCGCTGGGGGGACAACGACCCCGAGCGCGTGGGCGAGCCGCTCACCGTCCGCTTCACGCTGGACGGTCGCGAGCTGCTCGCCCTCAACGGCGGGCCGGGCCGCCCGTTCACCGAGGCGGTCTCCCTCCAGGTGGGCTGCGCCGACCAGGCCGAGGTCGACCGGTACTGGGAGGCGCTGCTCGCGGCGGGCGGCACGGAGTCGATGTGCGGCTGGCTCACCGACCGGTACGGGCTGTCCTGGCAGATCGTGCCCGAGCGCCTCCTCGAGCTCCTCGGCGACCCCGACCCTGCCCGGGCCGGGCGGGTGGCCGAGGCGATGATGCGGATGGTGCGCGTCGACCTCGCCGAGATCGAGCGGGCCGCCGCATGAGGGCCGCGGTCGACACGCGTCGGACTGCGGGAAAGGGGCTGACACGCGACCGGGGTGCCCCCTACCGTCGAGGGATGGTCACCCAGCCCCCGACGGCGACGGCGCAGCGTCCGGCCGCCACCGCCGGTGACATCGCCGAGCTGCTCGAGCCGATGCGGCGCGAGATCCTCGCGCACTGCTACCGGATGACGGGCTCGGTCCACGACGCCGAGGACCTCGTCCAGGAGACCTACCTGCGCGCCTGGCGGGCCTACCACGGCTTCGAGAACCGCTCCTCGCTGCGCACCTGGGTGTTCCGGATCGCGACGAACGCGTGCCTCACCCACCTCGAGGGGCGCAAGCGCCGTCCGCTGCCCACCGGGCTCGGCGGGCCGCCGGCGGACCCGGCGAACGAGCCGCGCCAGGAGGTCGGGGTCTCGTGGCTCGAGCCGATGCCCGACGACCTCCTGTGGGCCCAGGGGCAGCCCGACCCCGCCGCACGCGCGGTGAGCCGGGAGAGCGTGCGTCTGGCGTTCGTCGCGGCGCTGCAGCACCTCACCGCCCAGCAACGGGCCGTCCTGCTCCTGCGCGACGTCCTGGCCTGGCGTGCGCGGGAGGTGGCCGAGGCGCTCGACCTCACGGTCGCGGGCGTGAACTCCACCCTCCAGCGGGCCCGCGCCCGGATGGCCGAGGTCGACCCCGAGGAACCACCACAGCTGCCGGACGACGAGCGCCGCCGTGCGCTCCTGCGCGCCTACGTCGAGGCCTTCGAGGCCTACGACGTCGCCGCGATCGTCGACCTCCTCGCGGCAGACGTGGTGTGGGAGATGCCCCCCTTTCCCGAGTGGTACCGCGGGCCACGGGACGTCGGGCGGCTCATCAGCACGTGGTGCCCGGCGCAGCGCGCGGGCGACATGCGGATGCTGCCGACGTCGGCGAACGGCGAGCCCGTCCTCGCGCTCTACATGCGCGAGGAGGACGGCGTCCACCGTGCCTTCCACCTCCAGCACATCGTGCCCGCGGAGCACGGTGTGGCCCGGGTGACGGCCTTCTTCGGGCGCGAGCTCTTCACCTACTTCGCGCTGCCGCCCGAGCTCCCGCCGCGGTAGCCCGCGCCGCGGGCGGACGCGCTGGCTACGCTCGGCGGGTGGTGGGGCTGGAGGGGGCCGGGGGACGGTCGACCGACGAGGACGCCGTCGGTGCCGCCTTCCGGTGGCTCGCCCTGGGCCGCGACGTCGTCGTGCGGGGAGCCGACGGCTCGGGCCGCACACGCGTGCTCGGTGCGGCGCAGCGTGAGGCCTCGCGGCGGGGGATGACCGCCGTGCTCCTCGCCGCGTCCGGCGACTCACCGTACGCGGCGCTGCGCGCGCACCCCTCGGTCGTCGCCGAGCGGCTCGGATCGGCGACGGCGCTCGCCGGGTGGCTGACCGAGGAGCTCCAGGCACGTCGCTCGCTCCTGCTGCTCGACGACGTCGACCTCCTCGACCAGGCGAGTGCGGAGGTGGTGCTCCAGGCGTCCCGGTCGAGCGGGGCCATGCTCCTGGCGACGACGCGGGCGGACCTCACCCGCCTCGCCCCCGGGCCCGTCGCCGACCTCGTCGCCGAGCGGGCCCCGGCGGAGGTCCACCTCCTGCCCCTCGGCTTCCGGGCGGTGTCGCGCCTGCTCGCCGAGGAGCTGCGTGGCCCGCCGGACGTCGCGCTCACCTCCTCGGTCACCGCGCGCTCGGGTGGGAACCCGCGGGTGGTGCGGGCGCTGGTGGACGCGGCGCGCGTCGCCGACGCCGTCGGGCTCGTCGGCGGGCGGTGGCGGGCGACCGGGTCCCTGGACGACGTCCCGCTCGACCCGGTGGCCCACGCCCTGCTCCCGCGGCTCGGCCGCGAGCAGGTCGCGGCCCTCGAGCTGCTCGCCTGCGCCGGGCCGCTCACCCGGGAGGTGGCCGAGGAGCTCCTCGGCGCCGGCCTGCTCGACCGGCTCGCCGAGGTCGGCCGGGTGCGGCAGCTCCCCTCCGGGGAGGAGGACACGGTCAACGTCGACCCGCCGGCGCTCGCGGCTGCGCTGCGCGCCCGGCTGGGGGAGGAACGCCGTCGCCGGCTGGAGGAGGTGCTCGCGGACCGCGCCGGCGCCCGGTGGGCCACCCCGGAGCACGGCGACCTGCTCACCGGGGGCGCGAGCGAGTCGTACTGGCAGTGGGCGGCCGACCTCGTCGGCGTCGTCACCGAGCAGGCCAGCGCCACCGAGGCAGCCCTGCGGATCCGCTGGCAGACCAGGCCGACGCCGGCCCACGCGAACGCCTACCTGGGGATGCTCCTGCGGCGGCGCGCGGACGCCCAGGTGGCGGCGGTGCTCGCGGGCACCGAGCTCTCCGAGGAGGACCCGGTCGACGACGTCGTGACCTTCCACCTCCACGAGCTGCGGTGGGCGGCGTGGCAGGGGGAGGGGGAGGAGGAGGTGCTCGCCCGCCTGCGGCTGCCCGGCCCGCACTCCCGCGCCCTGCACCGGCTCCTGCACGAGCGCACCGCGGGGCTGGAGGAGCTGCTCGCGGGGACGGGGGAGTGGCCCTCGCCGGTGCTGCACCGGGCGGCGGCCCTCGCGCGCGCCGCCCGCCTCGTCGAGCTGGGACACCCGGAGCTCGCCCTCGACGTGTGCGACGAGGAGGACCCGGCCCGACCGCCGACCGAGCTCGACCACCAGCTCGAGGGGGTGCGCGGCACGGCGCTCATCATGCTCGACCGGAGCGAGGAGGCCGACGTCCTCGCCCGCGACCACCTCACCCGGGCGCTGCACGAGCGGGACCTCCTCGGGATCCGGGTGCACGCCTGCCTCCTCACCGAGTGCCTGCTGGACGCCGGGGACCTCGACGCCGCCGCACGGGTGCTCAGCCTCTTCCTGCGGGTGGGCCCGGGCGGGCCGCTCGACGCGACGTTCTTCCGCCGCGGCCTGACGGTCGGCACGATCCTCCTCGTCCACCAGGGGACGGTGGACGTCGCCGAGATGCTCCTCGACGCGCTCGACGCCACGCCGCGCGGCTTCCAGCCGGTCATCCACTCCCTGGCGCCGCTCGCCCGCGCCGCGCTCGCCGACTCCCGGGGCGACCCCGGGACCGCGGAGCAGCTGTGGCGGGCGGGAGAGGACTACCTCGCCCAGGGCGCCGTCCAGGCGGCGCTCGTGTGCTGGGTCTTCTGCCCGCCGCCGTTGCCGGCCGAGCGCCTGGCACGCCTGCGCGAGACGTGGTCGGCGTGCCCCTCGCCCCGCCTCGCTCCGTACCTGCGGCTGCACGAGGCGCTCGCGGCAGGCGACCAGGACGCCGTCGTCGCGGCGCTGCCGGGGGCCACGCTCGACGTCGCCGGGCTCGTCCGGAACGCGGTGGCCGCGCTCGACCCCGAGCACGCGGCGCAGGAGGCCGTCCGGGCGCTGGACCCGCGGCTGCGGACGGGCGCGGAGGACGATCCCGGGGAGGCGCTGTCGCCGCGGGAGCGGGAGATCGCCGCGCTCGCCGGCGCCGGGAGCACCAACCGCCAGATCGCGACCGCACTGAGCCTCAGCGTGCGCACCGTGGAGAACCACGTCTCCAACGCGCTCCACAAGCTCGGGTTCACCGGCCGCACCGAGCTCGCGCGGTGGCTCGCCACCGACGGACACCCACCGTCCACCACCTAGGGACCCGCGCGGGCCGCACCGGGTACCGTGACCGCGCCCCACGTCCCGGGCACCCAGCCGGCGCGAGGTCCGAGATAGGTGGTGACCTCGCGGCACACGCGGTGCCATGCTCGTACCAGCCCCGCGGACAGGATCGGGGCGGGGTAGCAGCCTGGTCCCGGCACCTCCGCCCTTCGTCCGCGGGGAGCGACTGCACGACGGCCGCCCGTGCTCGGCACGGGACTCCCTCCCTCCTCCGGAGTGCGTCGTGGTGGAGGGCGCCGCGCGGACCTGCGGATATCCGCGCGGTGCCCTCCGCACATCTCTTGCCCGTGAGGTGAGCAGGTGATTAGATCACTTGCCATGCAGACGGCGATGTCGCAGGGTCCGGTGGCCCGTTCCAACCTCACCTCCGACCTGGCCGCCGCCGTCGTGCGGATGGTCGAGGAGCGCGGCCTCGAGCCGGGGATGCGCCTCGACTCCCAGCGTGAGCTCGCGGCCCACTTCGGCGTGGCCGTCCCGACGATGCGCGAGGCTCTGCGCCGGCTCGAGGGCCTGGGCATGTTGTCCTTCCGCCACGGGTCGGGCATCTACGTCGGCCCTCACGTCAACCGCAGCGTCGTGCCGAACGGCGTGCTCCCGCCCGCGGACCGCGAGCGGCTCGTCGAGCTCGTCGCCGCGCGAGCGCTCATCGAGCCCGCCATCGCCGAGCGCGCGGCGCAGGTGCGCGACCCGGAGGGGATCGCGCGTCTCGAGGCGGTGCTCGCGCAGGCCCGCGAGCGCCTCGAGAGCGGGGACGAGGACCTGTGGCGGACCAACATCGACCTCCACCGCGCGATCGCGGCCGCAGCGGGCAACCGCATCGTCGCGGAGGTGCTCGACTCCCTCCTGCTCATCCACGCCGAGGACCAGCGACGGATCCTCGCGCTCCACGGGGACCCGCAGACCGACTACGCGGAGCACGCGGAGATCGTCCGCCTCATCGTCGCCGGCCGGACGAAGGAGGTGACCCAGGTCATGCGCCGGCACCTCACCGACGTCGCCGGCGCGATCAGCGCGCCGACGCCACCTGCCGGCTAGTCCGTCGAGCTCACAACGAGGTGATCAGCTTGTCCGACGTAAGACGTGCCCTCGTCCCCCTCACCGTGGCGGGACTGCTCCTCATGGGCGGCACCGCCGCCGCAACCGCCCCGGCCGTGGCCCACCGGCCCGGCCCGGCCACCTGCTCGCTCGCGGGGGCCGAGCTCACCGCGACCGCCCGGCCCGCCGAGGACCTCACCGACCTGTTCACCGGCTACGGCGACTCGGGCACCGGCTGGACGGGTGCCGACAGCACGTACTCCGTGCGGCTGCGCGACGGCTCCCTCGCCTGGATCTTCTCCGACACCTTCCTCGGCCCGGTCGAGGCGGACGGCACCCGGCCGCGCACCACACCGTTCCTCAACAACTCGATCGTGCTCCAGGAGGGCGATCACCTCAGGACCGTCACCGGCGGCACCGCGGGCGCCCCCGAGAGCATCGTCGGCCCGACGGCGGACGGCGACTGGCACTGGTTCGGTGCCGGCGTGCTCACCCGTCGCGGGGACCTCACGGTGGGGGTGCTGAGGTTCGCCCGCTTCGGGGACGGGTACTGGGACTGGGGCTGGGAGAGCAACGCCCTCGTCACCCTCGACACCGACACGTGGCAGGTGACCGGGCTCGACCCGCTCCCCTCGGCCGCCGGGGTCCAGTGGGCCTCGTGGTACCAGCGCGCCGGCGGCCACGTCATCGTCCACGGCGTCGAGGACCTCGGCGCCGTGAAGTACATGCACGTCGCCATGGTGGTCGGCGGGGACCTCACCGACCTCCGGCGGTGGCGGTACTGGGACGGGCAGGGCTGGTCGCGCACGGAGACCGACTCCGCGCGCGTCATGCCGGGCGTCGCCAACGAGTACAGCGTCAGCCCCTACCGCGACGGCTACCTGCTCGTCACCCAGGACACCTCGGTCCCCTTCGGCTCGGAGATCCGCGCCTACACCTCCTGCTCGCCGACCGGCCCCTTCGAGGGCGGCACGACGATCTACCGGATGCCGGAGGTCGGCGCCTGGGGCAGCTACGGGGACCCGGACGTCATCGCCTACAACGCCCACGAGCACCCCGAGCTCAGGGACGGCGACACCCTGCTCGTCTCCTACAACGTCAACTCGATCGACACCGACGACGTCTACGACGACGTCACGATCTACCGGCCTCGGTTCATCGAGGTCGAGCTCGACCTGACCCGCCCCTGACATCACACCGAGGTGATCATCATGAGGAAGACCCCTGTCCTGACCGTCGCGACGACGCTCACCCTGACCCTGGTCCTCGCCGCCTGCTCCGGCGGCGGGGGCGGTGACGAGACGACCAGCGAGCCGCGCGCCGAGGGCGAGGAGGTGACGCTCGGCTTCTACACCGACAAGGCCGCCTGGGAGCCGAGCTTCGAGGCGATGAACGCGGTGTCCGGCGAGAACGGGCTCACCCTCGACTTCACCGGCTACGCCGACCCCACCGCCTTCGACTCCTTCGTCAAGCAGTCCTTCCGCACCGACTCGGTGCCCGACCTGTTCACCTGGCACACCGGCGCCCAGCTGGGCGAGCTCGTCGAGCAGGGGCTCGTCGCCGAGACGACCGACCTGTGGGCAGACGCCGAGGAACAGGGGCTCGTCCCCGAGGGCCTCATCGACAACTACACCTTCGACGGCAAGCAGTACTGCGTCCCGCTCAACGTCGCCTACTGGCCGGTGTACTACAACCAGCGCGTCTTCGACGAGTACGACCTCGAGGTCCCCGAGACCTGGGACGACCTCATGACCATCGCCGACACCCTCGTCGAGAACGGCGAGGTGCCCTTCCACCAGATGAACATCATCTTCGAGTTCGTCTGGTTCCAGGCCCTCCTCGCCGGCAACGACCCGGAGGTCTACCAGGGCCTGCAGACCGGTGAGGCCAGCTACACCGACCCCGCCGTCGTCGAGGCCATGGAGACGTGGAAGCAGATGATCGACGACGGCTACTTCGTCGACCCGGGCGTGACGACCGACCCGCAGACCCTCCTGGCCAACGGCGACGTCGCCATGGCCTACTTCGGCACCTTCTTCACCGGGCAGCTCACCGACATCGGTGCGACGTCCGGGGAGGACTACGGCGTCTTCGTCATGCCGAACCTCGGCCCCGACGTCGAGAACAGGCAGATGATCCTGGAGACAGGCCCGCTGTGCGTGGGCGTCGGCTCGCAGAACGAGCAGGCGGCCCTGGAGTACAGCGCCTGGTGGATGACCGACGACGCCCAGAACGCGTGGTCCAGCGAGCGCGGCGACATCTCCTTCAACCCCAACGCCGACGTCGCCGACCCCGCGCTCGCCGAGCTCGTCGCGCAGGTCACCGCGGAGGACTCCGGCATCACCGTCCAGCAGCGCTACCTCGAGGCCAACCCGCTGCCGGTGTACACGCTGTCCACCGAGCTCTTCGGCGACTTCGTCACCAACGCGCCCGACCCGATGCCGGTGCTCGAGCGGCTCCAGGCCGAGGCCGAGGCGTACTGGGCCGAGCAGGACTGAGACCGGGCCGGTGGGTGGGCACCACCCACCGGCCCAGCCC
>NZ_VDFS01000052.1:56122-56614 GCF_006151955.1 Georgenia sp. 311
ACCACCCAGGCCGCGCCCGCCCTGCTCGCCCCCGCCCCCGACCGCCGCCGCACGCCCGGCCACGGCTACCGCTGGTCCGCCCGTGCCTTCGTCCTGCCCGGCGTGCTCATCGTCGCGGCGCTCATGTACCTCCCGTTCGTCTGGACCTCCTACCTCAGCCTCACCGACTTCAACGGCCTGGGGGAGCCGGAGTTCGTCGGCCTGGACAAGTACCGCGAGATGTTCGCCGACGCCGGCTTCCTGGGCTCCCTGCGCAACACGCTGCTGTGGGTCGTGGGCACCCTCGTCCTGCCGGTGGGCCTGGGCCTGCTCCTCGCCGTGCTCACCCACGGACTCAAGGGGGCGTTCTGGTACCGCCTGCCCTTCCTGCTGCCCTACGCGATCTCGGGGGTCGCGGTCGGCGTCATCTGGACGTTCATCCTCCAGAGCGGGGGAGCGCTGGACGAGGCCCTCGCCGCCGTCGGGCTCGAGAGCCTCGTCCAGCGCTGGCTG
>NZ_VDFS01000052.1:56893-85051 GCF_006151955.1 Georgenia sp. 311
ATCGGCGCGGCCACGTGGCAGGGCGCCGGGGTCAACGGGCTGCTCTTCGGCATCGGCCTCCAGTCCATCCCGAAGGAGCCCATCGAGGCCGCCCGGGTGGACGGCGCCTCGGGCTGGACCCTCTTCCGCACGATGACGTGGCCCCTGCTCACCCCGCTGACCACCGTGGTCGTCGGGCTGGCGATCGTCGGCTCGCTCAAGCAGTTCGACATCATCTGGGCGATGACCAAGGGCGGTCCGGGTACGTCCTCCGAGACCCTCGCGCTGACGATGTACAAGGAGACCTTCGTGAGCAACGACTACGGGCTCGGCGCTGCCGTCGCGGTCTTCCTCACCGTCGTCACCGTCGCCGCCTCCGTCCTCTACCTGCGCCGCCAGCTCGGCGACCCGAAGGGGGCGTGACATGACCGACCGGATCCGCAGGACCGTGCTCGTCGTGCTCGGCCTGCTGTGGCTGGCGCCGGTGTACCTCATGCTCGCCAACGCCGCCAAGACCGACGACCAGTACGGCGTCGTGTCCGTGTGGCGGGCCGTGGGCCTCGGCGGGCTCGTCGAGAACGTCTCCACCGCCTGGACCCGCGGCAACATCTCCGAGGGCGTCGCCTCGACGGCGCTCTACAGCGTCGTCGCCCCCGCACTCGCCGTCCTCGTCGGGGCCGGCGCGGGGTTCGCCATCGTGGCGCTGCGGCTGCGCCACGGGTTCCTCTGGTTCGTCGTCATCTTCGCCGCGACGGTCCTGCCCATGCAGATGCTCCTCATGCCGCTGTTCATCGGCTACGTCCAGACCGGCCTGTACGACACCCGCACCGGCATGGTCCTCGTGTACACCGTGATCTCCGTGCCCTTCGCCGCGTTCGTCATGCGCAACTTCTTCACCGGGATCGCCTACCAGGTGTTCGAGGCGGCGGTGGTCGACGGCGCCTCCACCTGGCGGATCTTCTGGCGCATCTACCTGCCGATGTCCACCAGCGCGCTCGTGGCCGTCTTCATCCTCCAGGCCACGCTCATCTGGAACGACCTCCTCCTGGGGCTGACCCTCACCCAGTCCTCCGAGACCCGGCCGGTCATGACCGCGTTGTCGGCGCTCCAGAGCACCTACGGCGGCTCGACCATGCCGACGGTGCTCGCCGGCGGACTCATCGTGTCCGTCCCGACCGTGGTCCTCTTCCTGCTCACCCAGCGCGCCTTCACCCGGGGACTGGCCCTGGGCCAGTTCTGAGAAAGGGGACCACCGTGTCCACGTGGAAGGACCGCACCGTGCTCGTCACCGGCGCCGGTGCAGGCATCGGCGCCGGTGTGGCCGAGCTGCTCGTCCGGGCGGGCGCCACCGTCGTCGGCCTCGACCGGGACACCGCCGCCCTGTCGCGGACGGCCGCCGCCCTCACCGGCGCGAGCGGCACCTTCGAGCCGGCGGCGGCCGAGCTCACCGACGTCGAACGGCTCGCCGCGATCGGCTGGGAGGTCCGCGCCGCGCACGGCGGCATCGACGGACTCGTCTGCGCCGCGGGGATCCAGCGCTACGGCACCGTCGATGCGACCGACCCGGGCACCTACGCCGAGGTCATGGACGTCAACGTCGGCGGCGCGTTCAACGCCTGCCGCATCGGCATCCCGCTGCTGCGCGCCCGCGGCGGGGGCGCCGTCGTCCTCGTCTCCTCGGCCCAGGCCTACGCGAGCCAGACCGGGGTCGCCGCGTACACCGCGAGCAAGGCCGCGCTGCTCGGGCTCATGCGGGCCATGGCGGTGGACCACGCGCCGGAGGGGATCCGGGTCAACGCCGTGTGCCCCGGCTCCATCGACACCCCGATGCTGCGGTGGGCCGCCGGCCTGTTCAGCCAGGGACGCGACGTCGAGGAGGTCCTCGCGGAGTGGGGCCGCGCCCACCCGGTCGGGCGGGTCGGCACGCCGCTCGACGTCGCCAACGCCGTGGAGTTCCTCCTGTCCGAGCGGGCCGCGTTCGTCACCGGCGCGGACCTCAAGGTCGACGGCGGGCTCACCGCCGGCCTCGCCGTCGCGCTCCCGGAGGAGGGGGCATGAGAGGCAGCCCGCTGCGCATCGCCGACGTCCGCGCCACCACCGTCACCGTCCCCCTCGAGGCGCCCCTGCGGCACAGCAACGGCGCGCACTGGGGCCGGTTCGTGCGCACCATCGTCGAGGTCGAGACCACCGACGGGCTCGTCGGGCTCGGGGAGATGGGCGGCGGTGGGGAGAGCGCCGAGGCCGCCGTCGCGGCGCTGCGGCCCTACCTGCTCGGGCACGACCCCGCCCGCACCGAGGCGCTGCGCTTCATGGTCGCCAACCCGACCGCGAGCCTGTACAACAACCGCACCCAGCTGCTCGCCGCCCTCGAGTTCGCCTGCCTGGACCTCCTCGGCAGGCACACCGGCCTGCCCGTCCACGCACTGCTCGGCGGGGCGGTGCGCGAGGAGGTCGAGTTCGCCAGCTACCTGTTCTTCCGCTACCCCTCGGCCGACGGCAGCGGGGAGGTGCGGACCGTGGACCAGCTCCTCACCCACGCGGCCGAGCTCAAGGAGCGGCACGGCTTCCGGGTCCACAAGCTCAAGGGCGGGGTCTTCCCGCCGGACCACGAGCTCGCCGCCTACCGGGCGCTGGCGGGGTCGCTGCCCGGTGACCGCTTCCGCTACGACCCCAACGGCGTGCTCAGCGTCGAGGAGGCGATCCGCTTCGCCCACGCGATCGAGGACCTGGACAACGACTACATCGAGGACCCGTGCTACGGGCTGAACGCCATGCGCCGCCTGCGGGAGCGGACCCGCATCCCCACCGCGACGAACACGGTGGTGGTCAACTTCGAGCAGCTCGCGGCGAACGTCCTCCAGCCGGCCGTCGACGTCGTCCTGCTCGACACGACCTTCTGGGGAGGGATCCGTCCGTGCCTCAAGGCTGCGGGGGTGGCGGAGACCTTCCAGCTCGGGCTGGCCGTCCACTCCTCCGGGGAGCTCGGGATCCAGCTCGCGACGATGCTCCACCTCGGCGCCGTCGTGCCCAACCTCGCCTTCGCCGCCGACGCGCACTACCACCACCTGCGCGACGACGTCGTCGTGGGCGGGAAGCGGGAGTACGTCGAGGGCCGGATGGCCGTGCCCGACGCACCGGGCCTCGGCGTCGACCTCGACCGCGACAAGGTCGCCGAGTACGCCGAGCTGTACCGCGAGCTCGGCGGCTACCCCTACGACCGCGACCCTGGTCGCCCCGGCTGGTACCCGCTCCTGCCCAACGCCGACTTCGCCGACCCCGACGCCGCCGGCCGGCCCGCCGCCCTCACCGCCGAGCCCTACTGAGAGGACCCCATGCCCCGCACGATCCCCACCGTCGAGGACTTCGCGAGCGCGGTCGTCGTCGACCGCTTCGACGACATGGTCAACCCGCCAGGCCTCACCAACCACCTCGCCACCGCCCAGGTGGACCACGACGTCGTCGCCGTGCGCTCCCTGTGCGTCCCGCCCGTCTCCCAGGGGGACACCATCACCGCCCAGCTCTACCTCGGCGGTCGGCTCGCGCGGTCCTTCGGGGAGCCGGTCCACACCCAGTGGCGTCCGGACAGGGTCGAGCGGCGCACGGTCGTCGACGGCTGGGAGGTGAGCACGACGACGGCCTGCCCGCCCGGGGAGGCGGGGGTCGTCGTGCGGATCGAGGTGCGCAACGCCGCCGGGGTGGAGCGTGAGCTGCGGCTCGGGCTGTGGATCGCCTCGACCGTCACCCGGCCGTCGCGGCCGTGGCTGCGCGCCGAGGCGCCGCAGGCACCGAACACGGTCGAGGTCGCCGGGGCGAGGCGGGTGGGCAGGCCCGCCGACCGGTCCGCCGTCGCCGTCCAGGGCATGGTCGACGCCACCGGGCGTGACGTCGTGGACCACGCCGGGACGGCGCAGCTCATCGAGGCACGCGGGACCGTCGGCCCCGGCCGCAGCGTCGTCCACTCCTACGTCCACGTCGTCGGGACCGGTGAGGAGGAGGTGACGGCCGCCTACGAGCGCGTCGCGCGCGACGTCGACGGCGCGCTCGCCGCGTCCACCGCCCGGTGGGACGCCGAGCTCGCCGCGCTCTTCACCCCCGGAAACGAGGAGTTCTCCGGGCACCTGCCCGCCCTGCGCACGAGCGACCACGCGCTGCGCACCCTGTACTGGTGGGGCGCGATGGGCGTGCTGTGGTTCCGCCGGGACAACCCCGCCTCGGTGCTCGGGCGCACCTACGACACCCTCATGCCGCGGTACTGGCAGACGACGACGTTCATCTGGGACTACTCGCTGAGCTCGATGGTCCACGCGCTGCTGGACCCGACCGTCATGCGCCGGCAGATCTCCCACTGGGTGGGCCTGGACATCGACGAGCACTTCGGGACCGAGTGGCTCACCGGGGGGCCGGTGGGCAACTGGTACTCCGTCAACCACTACGCCCTCATCCGCCTCGTCCACGACTACCTGCGCCTCCACGGGGACCACGACTTCCTCGGCGAGGAGCTCACGACGCCCGGCGGCCGCACCCGCAGCATCGGGGACGACGTGCGCGACTGGGCCACCGCCTGGCACCGGCTGCGTGGTCCCTCGGGACTGGCGGACTACGGGGAGATCGACAACCTCCTCGAGTGCGTGAGCACCTACGTCCACGAGGTCGCCAGCCTCAACGCCGCCAACGTGTGGAACATGCGCACCGCCGCGGCGATCAGCGAGCACCAGGGCCGCGCCGGGGACGCCGCGCGGCTGCGCGCGGAGGCCGAGGCGCTCGTCCCGCTCGTCACCGAGCTCTACCTGCCCGGCCGGGGCTTCTTCCACGCCCGCCGGCCCGACGGGTCGCTCGTCGAGACCCGCCACTGCTACGACTTCGCCACCGTCGGCACGACCATCGCCCAGGACCTGCCCGCCGAGCAGCGCGAGGAGATGGTGCGCTTCTTCGTCGAGGAGCTGCGCACGCCGTCGTGGATGCGGGCGCTGTCCCCGTGGGACGAGGACGCCGGCTACTCCCTGCGCGCCGACCACCAGTGGAACGGCGCCTACCCGGCGTGGCCGGCCGACTCGGCGCGCGCGGCGATCGCGCTCGGCCGACCCGACGTCGTCCTGGAGTGGCTGCCCGGGCTGGCCCGGTCGGCCAACCAGGGCCCGCCCGGGCAGGCGCACTTCGTCGAGGAGGCCGCCGCGCCCGTCGAGGGCGGCGCCCGCAAGACCCCGCCGCAGCTGCCCTACATCATCGACTGGTCCTGCTCCTCGGCCGGGGCGTGGTGCGAGCTCGTGCTCGCCGGGATCTTCGGCGTCGAGGTGGCGCTGGACGGCACCGTCACGGCGGGCGGCTGCATCGCCGACCTCGACCCCGACGCGCGCCTCGAGGGGCTCACGGTCCAGGGGCGGACCTACGACGTCGTCGGCGGGCAGGTGGTGCCCCGCTCCTGAGGCTCGGAGGCTCAGCCCGCGAAGGGGAGGACGGGCAGGCCGGGCACGTCGACGTCCACGCGGTACACCGCGCCCGCCCCGACCGGGGCGTCGGCGCCCAGCCCGCCGCGGGAGGTCGTGACGAGGAGGTCGGTGAGCCCCGGGCCGCCGAGCGTGCACGCGGTGACGTGGGGGACCGGCAGGTCGACGACCTCGAGGAGGTCACCGTCGGGGGAGTAGCGGCGCACGTGCCCGCCGCCGTACACGGCGACCCAGATCGTGCCCTGCGCGTCGACGGCCAGCCCGTCGAGGTCGCCCTCCTCGCGCGGCAGGGAGACGAACGGGCGCCGCTCGAGGAGGATCCCGGAGACGACGTCGAACAGGTCCATCCGCCCCGCGCCGCTGTCGACGTAGTAGGCCCGTGTGTGGTCGGGGGAGAAGCCCAGCCCGTTGGAGATCGTCACGCCCTCGAGCACCCGCTCGGTGCGCAGGTCGGGGTGCACCCGGTAGAGCGCGGCCGCTCCGGGGGTCACCTCCCACGTGGAGGAGCCGACGTAGAGGCTGCCGTCCGGCGCGACGGCGCCCTCGTTCATCCGCTCGCCGGGCGCTCGCGTGAGCGCCACGTCGCGAGTGGGCAGGGCGTCGGGCGCCTCCGCGAGCCCGAGGCCGGTCTCGGTCGCCACGACGTAGCCGCCACCGGCGCGCGGGCGGACCATCGCCGCGACGCGCCCGACGTCGAGCCGGTCCACCGTGCCGTCGGTGCGCAGGGTGAGGACGCCTCCGGCGAGCATGTCGACGAAGCGCAGCCCGCCCCACTCCGCGGACCACACCGGCCCCTCGCCGTGGTCGGTGACGACGTCCGTGACCTGCTCGACGCTGCGCATGCCCCCAGTCTGGCCCACGGCCGCCGGGCCCGGACGGCGGTCGGCGCCCGGACCGTGCGGCCGGTGGCGCACCATGCGCCGGCGCGACCGACCGCCCTGCGGCTCAGCCGGCGAAGGGCAGGACGGGCAGCCCGGGCACGTCGACCGCCGTGGCGTACAGGGCGCCCGCACCGGGTGTGTCGTCACCCTCGCGCGACGTCGTGACGAACAGGTCCGTGAGGCTCGGTCCGCCGAGGGTGCACGCGGTCACCCCGGGCACCGGCACCTCGAGGACGTCGAGCAGCTCGCCGTCGGGGGAGTAGCGGCGCACCTGCCCGCCGCCGTTGATCGCGACCCACACCGTGCCCTGGGTGTCGACGACGAGACCGTCGGGCACGCCGTCCTCCTCGGCGACCGTGACGAACGGACGGCGCTCGCGGAGCTCCCCGCCGTCGACGTCGAGGACGTCGATGCGCCCCGGCCCGCTGTCGGCGTAGTAGGCGAGCGTGTGGTCGGGGGAGAAGCCCAGCCCGTTGGAGACCGACACCCGGTCCAGGACCACCCGCGTGCCGCCGTCGGGCATCACCCGGTACAGCCGTCCGCCGTCGGGGGAGCCGTCCCACGCCATCGACCCGACGTACAGGCTCCCGTCCGGCGCCGCGCCGCCCTCGTTCATCCGCTCACCCTCCCGGTCGGTGAGGCGGATCGAGCGGGAGGGGGCGGAGGTGACGTCGTCGGCCAGGGCGACGCCGTCCTCGGTGGCGACGACGTAGCCGCCGGAGGCACGGGGGCGCACCATCGCCGCGACCTTGCCGACGGTGATCCGGTCGACCTCGCCGTCGTCACGCAGGGTGAGCACCCCGCCGGCGAGCATGTCGACGAACCGCAGCCCTCCCCAGTCCAGGGACCACACGGGCCCCTCGCCGTGGAAGGTGACGACATCGGTGATCTGCTCGGCTGTGCGCATGGCCGCCAGTCTCCCGGGCCTGCGTTTCCGGTGCGAGTCGGCCCCTGGGTTACCGTGCCCGGGTGAGTCACCGCCTGCTCGACGTCCGTCCCCTGCGGGTCACGTCCTTCCGGCGGCTGTGGGTGGGGACGTCGGCCGCGGCCCTCGGCGGGCAGGTCACCGCCGTGGCCGTGCTCTACCAGGTGTGGGAGATGACCGGCAGCCCGGTGTGGACCGGCGCCGTCGGCCTGGTCCGCGCGGTGCCGCTCGTCGTCCTCGGGCTGCTCGGCGGCGCCCTGGCCGACGCCGTCGACCGCCGCTCCCTCGTCCGCTGGACGATCCTCGCCCAGGTCCTCACCGCGCTCGGGCTCGCCGCGCAGGCGCTCGCGGACGTGGACTCCCTCGCCGTGCTGCTCCTCCTCGTCGCCGCCCAGGCCTCCTTCGGTGCGCTCGGCGCCTCCGCGCAGCGCACCTTCCCGGTGCGGCTGCTCGGCCGCCGGCTCGTCGCCGCGGGCATCGCGATCCAGCACCTGAGCTTCCAGGTGGCGATGCTCCTCGGGCCGGCCCTCGCCGGCGTCGTGCTCGGGCGGTGGGGGCTGACCGCCGCCTACCTCCTCCAGGCCGTCGCGTTCCTCGCGGCGCTGTACGCCGTGCTCCTCCTGCCGGCGATGCCGCCCACCGGGCCCGGCAGCGGGCGCGGCCCGCGCGCCGTGCTCGAGGGCATCCGGTACGTCACCCGCTCGCCCGTCCTCCGCGGGTTGTACGTCACCGACCTCGTCGCCACCCTCCTCGCGATGCCGATCGCCCTGTTCCCCGTCATCAACGAGCAGCGCTTCGGCGGCAGCCCGGAGACGCTCGGCCTGTTCCTCAGCGCCGTCGCCGTCGGCGGCATGGCGGCGGGACTCATCTCCGGGGCCGTCACCCGCTCCGACCGGCCCGGCGTCGTCCAGCTCTGGGCCGCGGGCGTGTGGGGCGGCGCGCTCGCCGTCTTCGGGCTCGTCGGGCCGCTGTGGCTCGCCCTCGCCGCGCTCGCCGTCGCGGGCGCCGCGGACACCGTCTCGGTGGTGGCGCGCGGGGCCGCCGTCCAGCTCGCGACGCCGGACAGCCACCGCGGGCGGGTCACCTCGGTCGAGCACGTCATCGGCGTCGCGGGACCGGAGGTGGGCAACTTCCGGGCCGGCCTCGTCGCCGGCGCGACGACGGCGGCCTTCGCCGCGACGTCCGGCGGGCTCGCCTGCCTCGCCGGGATCGTCCTCGTCGCCGCGCTCAACCGCCCGCTGCGGGAGTTCCGCATCAGCCGCGACATCGCCGACGACGCCGGGTCCTGACCTCGTTCCCGACGGTCCCCCGGGCCGGGCGGCGCGGGCGACGCTAGCGTGACCGGTGGGCCGAGGGACGGCTCGCAGGACGACGGGGAGGTCCGCCATGGCCAACAACGTGTACCGCGTCTCGGAGATCGTCGGCACGTCGCCCGACGGCATCGAGGACGCCGTGAACACCGCCCTCACGCAGGCGAGCAGGACCCTGCGCAACCTCGACTGGTTCGAGGTCACCGAGATCCGCGGCCACCTCGTCGAGGGCAAGGTCGCGGACTGGCAGGTCGGCATCAAGCTCGGCTTCCGCGTCGACGCGTGACCGAGCACCCGCCGGACGCCCTCCTCATCGCCACGGCGAGCGGTGAGGCACGCGTCCACCTCCTGCACGCCGACGCGCCCCGCGGGCTGCTCATGCTCGGCCACGGAGCGGGCGGGGGGTTCGCAGCGCCGGACCTGCGCACCACGGCCGACGTCGCAGGTGAGCTCGGGTGGGCGGTCGCCCTGGTCGAGCAGCCCTACCGGGTGGCCGGCCGTCGCGCCCCGGCACCCGCCCGGCAGCTCGACACCGCCTGGACCGACGTCGCCCTCCACCTGCACTCCGGGCCGTTCGCCGGGCTCCCGCTCGTCGTCGGCGGGCGGTCCTCCGGCGCGCGGGTCGCGTGCCGCACCGCGACCTCCCTCGAAGCCGTCGGCGTGCTCTGCCTCGCCTTCCCGCTGCACCCGCCGGGGCGGCCCGACAGCCCCAGCCGCCTGCCCGAGCTCGAGGCGGTGGACGTCCCCACGCTCGTCGTCCAGGGGGAGCGGGACACCTTCGGCATGCCGCCGCCCGCGCGCGGCCGGCAGGTCGTCGTCGTCGCCGGGGACCACGGCCTGAAGAAGGACCAGGCCGCGATCGCCGACGCCGTCCGCACCTGGCTCGCCCGTCTCGTCCCCTGAGGACCGCCCGCCGTGCCGACCGCGGCGCGGCGTGTCACGGTGGGCGTCCCCACTTCCCAGGAGGTTGTCGATGAAGCTCGGGTACAAGCTCGCCGCGGAGGCCTTCGGCCCCGAGGAGCTCATCCGCCAGGCCGTGCGAGCCGAGGAGGTGGGCTTCGACTTCGTCGAGATCAGCGACCACTTCCACCCGTGGCTCGACGTCCAGGGGCACAGCCCGTTCGCGTGGTCGGTGCTCGGCGCCATCGCGGCCCGCACCGAGCGGATCGGCCTCGTCACCGGGGTCACCTGCCCCACCATCCGCTACCACCCGGCGGTCGTCGCGCAGGCAGCCGCGACGATGTCACTCATCTCCGGCGGGCGGTTCACCCTCGGTCTCGGCTCGGGGGAGCAGCTCAACGAGCACGTCGTCGGCAAGCCGTGGCCCTCCGCGACCGTGCGCCAGGAGATGCTGCGCGAGGCGCTGGAGATCATCCGTCTGCTGTGGCAGGGCGGCTACCGGAGCTACGAGGGCAAGCACCTCCGGCTGGTCGACGCGCGCGTCTTCGACCTGCCCGAGGAGCTGCCGCGCATCGCCGTCGCCGGCGGGGGCCCGCAGGCCGCGCGTCTGGCCGGCGAGCTCGGCGACGCGCTCTTCGTCACCGACCCCGACGCCAGGCTCATCGAGGCCTTCACCGGTGCCGGCGGGTCCGGCCCGCTCTACGCCGAGGTGCCCCTGGCCTACGCCGCCACCGAGGAGGAGGCGGTGCGCGAGGCGCACGCCAAGGCCAGGTGGGCGGTGACCGGCTGGAAGGTCATGGCCGAGCTGCCCAACCCGGTGAACTTCGAGGCGGCGTCCGCGACGGTGCGCGAGGAGGACGTGCGCGAGCAGTTCACCTGCGGGCCCGACGTCGAGCGGCACCTCGCCGCGATCCGGGAGTTCACCGAGGCCGGGTACGACCACGTCGTCACGATGAACGTCGGACCCGACCCCGACGCGTTCCTCGACTTCGTCGAGCGTGAGCTGCGTCCCCGCCTCTGACCGTCGCGCCCGCGTCCGCGGAGTGCTGCCGCTCGGAACCTGCCACCAAGTCCGCGACACGCCGCGCGACACGCCGCCGCGGCGGCGCGAACGGCCCCGGCGACGGCACTTCGTGGCAGGTTCCGCCAGGGATCGTCCGGGGTGCACGCCGATGCCTGCACCGATCTCCGGCGCGAACTGCGTGGTGTCGTCCGGCGGGCGCCCGCGTCCGCGGGGCGCTGCGCGCTCGGAACCTGCCACCAAGTCCGCGACACGCCGCGCGACACGCCGCCCCGGCGGTGCGAACGGCCCCGGCGACGGCACTTCGTGGCAGGTTCCGCCCTCCGGCCGGGTCCGGCGGCGCTCAGAACGCCGTGGGCGTGGCGGGGTAGCCGGCCTTGGCGACCGCGCTGACGAGCGTGTCGAGCGGAGCCCTGTCGGCGTCGTGGACGACCTCGACGCGCGAGGAGGCGAAGTGGACCTTGACCGCCTCGACGCCGTCGAGCCGGGCGACCTGCTTCTCGATCGTGCGGACGCACGACGGGCAGGCGAAGCCCTCGGCGCGCAGGATGGTGTGGTTCAGGGTCTCGATGCTCACGGTGGGCTCCTCTCGTTCCGGGACAGCCCTTCTCGGGCTGGGCTGCGCACAACCTAAAGAGCACGGGGCGGCCACATCCATGACCTAGGTCAACCATCCGCATCGGGGTGAGCCGGACGGCAGCCGGGGCAGGGCCGCGGCTGGCCTAGGCTGTGGCGGGGTCGGCGTGGGCCGCCCCGTGACGTCGTGAAGAGGGTGAGGAATGTCGGCCCAGGCGAAGAAGAGCCGGACCAAGCAGCTGGCCGTGGCGGTACCGGTGGCGCTCGTGATCCTCGTCGCGCTCGTGCTCCTCGCGCGATGGCTGCGGACGCTGCCCGCGGTGGCCGAGTTCGTCGCCGCGCACCCCGGCACGACGCCGCTGCCCGACTGGGCGCCCGTCGGGATCCCGGCGTGGGTCGGCTGGCAGCACTTCCTCAACGCGTTCTTCCTCGTCTTCATCGTGCGCAGCGGCTGGCTCGTGCGCACGACGCAGCGCCCCAAGGGCCACTGGCAGCCGCGGACGTCCCGCAAGGGCAAGCCGGTCCGGATCAGCCTCAACCTCTGGCTGCACCTCGCCGTCGACATCCTGTGGACCCTCAACGGCCTGCTGTTCTTCGTCCTCATCTTCGTCACCGGGCACTGGGTGCGGATCGTGCCGACGACGTGGGACGTCTTCCCGCAGGCGCTGTCGGTGGCAGTCCAGTACCTGTCGCTGGACTGGCCGGCGCACGGCAGCTGGGTGACCTACAACGCGCTGCAGGTGCTCGCCTACTTCGTCACGGTGTTCGTCGCGGCGCCCCTCGCCCTGCTCTCCGGGCTGCGCATGTCCCCGGTGTGGCCGAAGGGGCCGGTCAGGCTCAACAGCCTCTTCCCGATGTCCGCGGCGCGGGCGCTGCACTTCCCGATCATGATCTACTTCGTCTGCTTCACGGTCGTCCACGTGACGCTCGTGCTCACCACCGGGGCGATGGCGAACCTCAACCACATGTTCGCGGCGCGCAACGACGCGAGCTGGGTCGGGGTGGCGTACTTCGCGGTCGCGGTCGTCCTCATGGTGGTCGCGTGGGTCGTGGCCAAGCCCGCCTACGTCCAGCCGGTCGCCGCGCTCACCGGGAAGGTCACGCGGTAGCCAGGACGACCTCCCCGCGGGGGGTGCCCAGGACGGCGCGCAGCGAGTCGCGCGGCCCGGGCGTGACCCGCAGCGGCGCGCCGAGCGCGGTGAGCACCCGCTCGGTCGCCGCGACGTCCCTCGCCTCGGCCGTGAGGTCGAGCAGCGTGAGCTCGGGCAGGTCGCCCTGCGCCGGGTGTGGGGTGTCGCGCCAGTCGATGAGGAACGGCTGGACGCCGTCGAGGCCCAGCTCTCGGCGGCTGGTCATCCG
Source organism: Georgenia sp. 311 (assembly GCF_006151955.1). Classification (NCBI taxonomy): domain Bacteria; kingdom Bacillati; phylum Actinomycetota; class Actinomycetes; order Allobogoriellales; family Allobogoriellaceae; genus Georgenia; species Georgenia sp. 311. The sequence goes on from NZ_VDFS01000052.1 coordinate 69,289, forward strand.
CCACCGCAGCAGCCGCCCGTCCGGCGTCGTGCGTTCCGTCGCGCGGACCTCGCCGACGTCGACCCCGGCGGCCGCGGCCGCGCGCACGGTCGCGTCCAGGTCCGCGGGCCGCACGGCCCACGTGTGCAGCGACGGCGCACGCACGTGCCCGACGCCGAGGCTCACCCGGTCCGCCGGGAGCGACTGCTCCGGGTCGGGGCCGATGACCTCGAGGTAGGTCCGGCGCGGTCCGGCCACCCCCGGCACCCGAAGGGCGAGCAGGTGGTTGGCGGTGCCCAGCCCGGGGTGGGCACCGCCCCGCACCGCCTCGACCCCGGTGAGGGCGGCGAGGTGGGCGACGCCGTCGGCGAGGTCGGGCACCGCCCAGAGCAGGTGGTCGAGGGTGGTGGGCACGGTCATGGCTGTCCTCCGGTCGTGCGTAGGCTGCTCGTCGATGACTACTCTTCCTGCCCGCCGCGTCCTCGTCACCGGGGCCGCCCGCGGGATCGGCCGCGCCGTCGCCGGGGCGTTGGCCCACCGCGACCTCGTGCTCACCGTGCGCCGCGAGGACGACGTCGAGCCGCTGCGGGCCGAGGTGCCCGGCGCCGAGGTCATGGTCCTCGACCTCGCCGACCCTGAGGGCATCGCCGCCCGGTGCGCCGGTCTCGAGGTGGCGGCGGTGGTGCACTGCGCCGGCGTCGAGGGCGTGGCCCCGGCCGGCGAGCTCGACCCGGCGCTGCTCGCCGCGGTGCTCGCGACGAACCTCGCCGGGCCGGTCGAGCTCACCCGCGTGCTGCTGCCCGGGCTGCGCCGCAGCCGCGGCCACGTCGTGTTCGTCAACTCGACCGCGGTCCTGGGTACCTTCCCCGGGTGGGCCGCCTACGCGGCGTCCAAGGCCGCGCTGCGGGCCTACGCCGACACCCTGCGCCTGGAGGAGCCAGCGGTGCGGGTGACCTCGGTCTTCCCGGGCAGGACGGACACCGGCATGCAGCACCGGATCCACGCGGCGGCGGGCCGCGACTTCGACCCGGGCACGGCGATGAGCGCGGCCAGCGTCGCGGCCGCCGTGCGGAACGTGCTCGAGGGCCCCGACGACGTCGAGGTCCCCGAGCTCGTCCTCACGCCGTTCACCCCGCGGGACGGATGAAGATCTCCTCGTAGTCCGGCTCGCCGCTGATCATCCCGTGGGTGACGGCGGCCGCCGCGATGTCCTTGACGCTCTGCTCGTCCAGGCCCGGGGCGTAGATCGCGAGGTTGGTGAGGTCGACGAGCTCGGCGTCGATCTCGAGCTTCTCGACGATGACCTCGCGGACGCGGTCGGGGTTCGCGGTGGCGAACTCGTTGCTGCGGTCCATCGCGCGCTGGAAGCCGGCGACGATCTCCGGGTTCTGCTCGGCGAAGGCGCCGCTGGTGATGTAGTACCCGATCGTCGTGCCGGGGAAGGACTCGACGAAGTTGGAGATGAGCGGGGTGAAGCCGCGGCTGTCGGAGATCGACTTGTGCGGCTCGACCGACCAGATCGCGTCGACGTCGCCGCGTTCGAGCGCGGCCGGCATGTCGGAGTAGTTCATCGGCGTGAAGGTGATGCCCGAGGTGTCCACGCCCTGGTTCTCCAGGGCCACCTTGATGGTGAGGTCACCGAGGTTGTTCACCGAGTTCACCGCGATGTTCGCCCCCGCGAGGCCCTGGACGTCGGTGACGGAGCCGTCCGGCAGGACGTAGATGCGCGAGGTGTCGAGCTCAGGGTCGGTGCCGACGCCGCAGCAGTTGGCGACGAACCGCACGTCCAGGCCCTGGTCGATGGCCTGGAGGTCGCTCACCGCGTTGGCGTAGCCGATCGGGCTCTCCTGGTTGACGACGGAGGGGACGATCGCCGAGCCGGCCTCGGCGATCTGGACGTCGACGGCGAGACCCTCCTCCTCGAAGAAGCCCTCCTCGACGCCGAGGTGCAGCGGCCCGGCGTCCATCGTCGTGATCTGCAGGACGGTGAGCGGGGTGAGGCCGTCCTCGCCGGCCTCGAGCTGGTCACCGCCACCTCCGCAGGCGGCGAGCAGGAACGCGGCGCCAGCGGCGAGGGTGAGGGTGGTCGTGCGTGCTCTCATGGGTGCTCCTCAGATGACGTACTCGGGGGTCGTGGGCTCGCCGGAGTCACGCACGCGGTTGCGGATCTCGGCGAAGACCTCGGAGCGCAGCCGGGTGAACCGCGGCAGCTCCTTGGTCGCGATCTGGTCGCGCTGCCGGGGCAGGTCGATGTCGACGACGGTGGTGATGCGGCTGGGCGACCTGGAGACGACGGCGACCCGGTCGCTGAGGTAGACGGACTCGTCGACGTCGTGGGTGACGAAGACGACCGTCATGCCGAACTCCTCGCGCAGCGCGAGGACGAGGTCCTCGAGGTCCGCGCGTGTCTGGGCGTCGACGGAGGCGAAGGGCTCGTCCATGACGAGCACCTCGGGCCGGTAGGCGATGGCGCGGGCGATGGCCACCCGCTGCTGCATACCGCCGGAGAGCTCACCGGGGTGCTTGCGGGCGGCGTCGGCGAGCCCGACGTCGGCCAGCGCCTGGGCGGTGCGCTCGGCGATCGTCGCCCGGTCGATGCCCTGCGCGCGCAGCGGCAGCGCGACGTTCTTCTCCACGCTGAACCAGGGCAGCAGGGAGCGGGAGTAGTCCTGGAGGACGACGGTGAGCTCGCGGGGCACCCCGGTCACGGGCCGGCCCTTGAACTCCACGGTGCCCGACGTGGGCTCGAGCAGGCCGGCGAGGCAGCGCAGCAGCGTCGTCTTGCCGGCGCCCGAGGGCCCGACGAGGGTGAAGAACTCACCGGGCGCGACGTCGAAGGTGATGTCGTCCAGCGCCCGGAAGGTCCCGTAGGACTTCGAGAGGCGGTCGACGCGGAGGATCGGTGGTGTCTGTGTCATCTCAGGCCCGGTGGTAGCGACGGTCGGTGAGGCGCTCGACGGCGCCGAAGAGCAGGTTGAGGACCACCCCGAGGATCCCGAGGAGGAGGATCGCCGACCACACGGCGACGAGGTTGAAGGAGCTCTGCGCCGTCGTGAGGACGAAGCCGATGCCGGTGCTCGTGCCGGTCATCTCGCTCGTGACGACGAGGATGAGGGCGAGCGGGATCGCGATCCGGATGCCGGCCGCGGCGCGCGGGTAGATCGCCGGGGCGACGACGTTGACCTGCCGGAACCAGCCGCGGATCTTGAACGAGCGGGTTGTGTCGAGCAGCGTCGGGGGCAGCTGGCGGCACCCGTCGATGACGTTGAGCAGGACGGGGAAGAAGCAGCCGAGCGCGATGATGACGATCTGCATCGTCGTGCCGAGCCCGAAGACCACCATGGCGAAGGGAAGCAGCGCGGTCGCGGGGATCGCGCGGACGAACTCGAAGGTGGGGGAGACCGCCTGGTCGAGGACGCGGACCTGGCCGATGAGCATCCCCAGCCCGATGCCGAGCACGACGGCGATGCCCAGGCCCACCCCGAGGTTGCGCACGCTGTCGAGCAGGTGCTCGGTGCCCGGCCCGCCGAGCCAGTACCCGGTGAGGTTGTCCAGCACCCGCCTCAGCGGCGGGAAGTAGGGGTTGGTCGAGCCGGCCGAGAGGGCCCACCAGACGACGACGGCGAGCACGGCCCCGAGCAGGCCGGTGAGGGTGCGGCGGTTCATCTGCCCCTCCACGTGAGGAAGCGGCGGGTGAGGGCGGTGAAGGCGGTGTTGATGCCCAGCCCGACGACGCCGATGACGACGACGTAGGCGTACATCCGGGTGAGGTCCCCGGCGTTGCGGGCGAGGTTGAGGCCCTCGCCCAGCCCGGGCACCCCGAGGAGGATCTCGCTGGTGACGGTGATGATGAGGGCCGTCGCGGAGGCGATGCGCACGCCGGTGACCAGGCCGGGGACCATGGCGGGCAGGGTGACCCAGCGGATGGTGTGCAGGCGCGAGAAGCCGAAGGCGCGGGCGGTGTCACGGGCCACCGGGTCGACCGCCGACGTCGCGTAGATCGCGGCGACGAGCATCTGCCACACGGCGGCGTACGCGGCGAGGAAGACCTCGCCCTCGCGGCCGCGGCCGAGGGTGAGGACGACGAGCGGGATGAGCGCGATCGAGGGGATGGGGCGCAGGAACTCCACGACGGGGGTGAGCAGCCAGCGGACCGGTCGCACGCTGCCGAGGAGCAGGCCCACGGCCGTCCCGACGAGGACGGCGATCGCCAGGGAGACCGCCCAGCCGACGAGCGTGGCGCCGATGTCGGCCCACAGGGCGGGGCCGGCGAGCAGCCGGCCGAGGGCGGCGAGGACCTCGGTGGGCGGCGGGGCGTAGCGACGCGGCAGGACGTCGGTCACCGAGAGGACCTGGGCGAGCGCGAGCAGCCCGAGGACGACGGCGGCGGGCAGGGCGACGGCCCGCGTCCGCGAGTCCGCGCGGCGTGCCCGGGTCACGGTGGTCACCGGGCAGCCCCCAGGAGCTCGACGGCGCGTGCCGCGAGGCCCTCCCGGTCGGCCTTGTTGGTGCTCGACAGCGGGATGTGCGGCAGCACCCAGACGCGGCGCGGGTGGGCGAAGGGCTCGAGGCGTCCGAGGACGTGCTCCTTGAGCTCCTGCTCGTCGGCCGCGCTCCCCGGGCGCAGGGTGACGAAGGCGACCGGCTTGGCGCCCTTGAGGTCGTCGGGCACGGGGACGACGACGGCCTGGTCGACGGCGGGGTGGGTCTCCAGGACCTGCTCGACCGAGCGGGGGAAGACGTTCTCCCCGCCGGAGGTGAACATGTCGTCCTCGCGGCCGGCGAAGTAGTGGAAGCCGTCCTCGTCGACGCGGAAGACGTCCTTGGTGTGGTGGAAGCCGTCGGGGGTCACCGGGACGGGAACGTCGGGCCGGTTGTGGTAGCCGCTGAGCAGTGCGGGGTTGCGGATCTCGAGCACGCCGCGGCCCTCGGTGGGGCGGCCCTGCTCGTCGACGAGCCGCAGCTCGACGGCCGGGTTGGCGACGCCGACGGAGCCGTCGGGGGTGGGCAGCCCGGCGGGGTGCGGGGCGAAGACGACCGGCCCGGACTCCGTCGTCCCGTAGCCGAAGAGGATCTCGGCGTTCGGGAAGGTCTCCCGGAGCTGGTCGAAGAGGGCGGGGGCGGCGGGCGCGGAGCCCATGTAGACGGCGCGCACGGAGGACAGGTCGCGGCCGGCGAGCAGCTCGGGGCGCTGGAGCAGCATGGCGAACATCGGCGGGACGCCGCTGAGCTCGGTGACCTCGTGGGCCTCGAGGGCGTCGACGAACGCCTCGGGCGCGAAGGCCGGCAGCAGGACGACGGTCGCGCCCGACGCCAGCGAGCGCTGGGAGTTGGTCAGCGCGTTCATGTGGTAGAGCGGCGCGGAGATGAGCACGCGGGTGCTCCCGGGAGCCACGGTCCGCGCGGTCTGGTCGATGACCCACAGGTGGCTCGCCTGGGACAGGAGCACGCCCTTGGGCCGCCCGGTCGAGCCTGAGGTGTAGAGGATCATCGCCGTGTCCTGCGGCTGCGGGACGACGCTGGTGAAGGACGACGGCGGGGCGGGCGTCGCGAGGTCGAGGAGCTCGGCGTCGGTCGGGACGAGGTCCCGGGTGTAGTCGTCGACGAGGAGGAGCTCGACCCCGGCGTCCCGCAGGACGTACCCGAGGGTCACGGCCGGCAGCTTGTGGCTCACCGGGACGGGCACGCCGCCCGCCCGCTGGACGGCGTAGAACGCGACGAGCCAGGCGGGGGAGTTGAGCCCGAGGATCCCCACGGTCTGCCCGGGCCGGATCCGGGCGTGGAGCTGCGCGGCGCGCGCCTGGACCTGGGCCTCCAGCTCGCCGTAGGTGAGCGTCGTCGTGCCCTCGGGACCCACGCCGACGACGGCGGGGGTGTCGGGGCGGTCGGCGGCGATCCGGTCGCCCTGGTTGCGGCTCACGAGCCGCCACCACCGGCCGTCGTGCTCGGCGCGAAGGTCGCGTAGGTGCCGCGCCCCACGGCGACCTGCTTGCCGGCGCCGTCGAGCACCTCGGCCTCGGCGACGGTGAGCGAGCGGCCGAGCTTGACCGGCCGGGCGACGACCTCGAGGTCGCCCGGGGTCGCTGCGCGCAGGAAGTGGGTGGTGAAGTCGATGGTCGGGGCGGGGCTGCCGAGGGAGGCGACGAGCGCCCAGTCGGCGGCGAGGTCGAGCAGGGTGGCGAGGATTCCGCCGTGGGTGACCCGCTCGGGGGTGCCGTTGTCCCACTCCTCGCGCCAGGTGGCGGCGAGGCGCAGCTCCTGCGGGCTCACCGACACGACCCGCAGGCCGAGCCAGCGGTGGAACGGGGAGGCGAGCAGACGCTCCTCGAGCTCGGCGGCCGTCGTCACGCGCGCTCCCACGGGGTGACGACGACCTTGCCGAGGACCTCGCGGTCGCGGACCTTGCGCAGCCCCTCGACCGCCTGGGACAGGGGCAGGACGTCGGAGACCGGCGGGTCGAGCTCACCGGCGGCGACCATGGCGAGGAGCGCCTCGAAGTCCTCGGTCGCGAAGCCGTTGGAGCCGATGACCTGCAGCTCGAAGGACCAGATGTAGCGCAGGTCCTCGACCGGGTCGTACCCCGCCGTCGCGCCGCACACGAGGATGCGCCCGCCGAGCTTGGTGCTGCGCAGGGTGGGGTGCCAGGTGTCGCCGCCGGTGAAGTTGATGACGACGTCCATGCCGGTCTCGGTGCTCCAGCGGGCCGGCTTGCCGTAGTGCTCCTTGACCCACTGGTAGAAGTCGACCTCGCGGTAGTTGAGCACCTCGTCGGCGCCGATCTCGAGCAGGCGCTGGGCCTTCTCGTCGCTGCCGGCGGCGGCGACGACGTGCGCGCCGAGCTTCTTGGCCAGGACGACCGAGGCGGTGCCGACGCCGCCGGAGGCGCCGAGGACGAGCACCTTGTCCCCGGGGTGGACCGCGCCCTTGCCGACGACCATGCGGTGCGCCGTGCCGTAGGCGACCGGCAGGGCGGCGGCCTGGACGTCGGTGACGGCGTCGGGAACGGCGATGAGCTGGCCCGCCTCGACGAGGCAGTACTCGGCCATGCCGCCGTCGCGCTGCTCGCCCATGAGGTTGCCCGACGCGTCGAGCGGGTGGACGAGCACGCGGTCCCCGGGCTGCCAGCCGGTGACGTCCGCTGCGACCTCCTCGACCACCCCGACGACGTCGAGCCCGATGACGACGGGCAGCGGCAGGGTGATCCCCGGCATCCCGTTGACGGTGAAGATGTCGTGGTAGTTGAACGAGCTCGCGGTCACCCGGACGACGACGTGCCCGGGGACGAGCGCGGGCCGGGGGTAGTCGTCCTCCAGGCGGAGGGCGTCGAGGTCGCCGTGGTCGCGCAGCACGAGAGCGCGCATCGTCGAGGTCACAGACCGATGTCCTTTCCTAGGGCCGGGGGCGAAGACGTGTGCGGCAGGCCCGTCGGAGGACGGAGAGAGTGCCGCGGCGCTAGGCCCGACAGGCCATCGTGTGCACCAGCGCGAGGTCGATGTGCCTCCGCGAGGTCAGGTGCAGCCGATACATGTCGAGGATCCTCGCACAGCGACGGACGGCCCGAGATGTCGGGTCCATGCGCCGAGACGGGCGCAGTGGCCGCGTCCCACGCACACTGGTGGGCATGGGCAGGGACGGCCCGCCGCGCCGGATGGCGGCCCACGCGCTGGTCCGCGACGCGCCCGGGCGGGTGCTCCTCGTCGAGCCCGTCCACGGCGCCACGTGGCTGCTGCCCGGCGGCGCGGTCGAGCCGGACGAGGCGCCGCGGGCCGCGTGCGCGCGCGAGCTGCGTGAGGAGCTGGGGGCCGACCTGCGCGTCGGCCGGCTCCTCGTCCTCGACTGGGTCGCCCCGCGCCCCGGGCTGGGGGAGGGACTCATGCTGGTCTACGACGGCGGGACGCTCGCCGGGGAGCCGCGCCTGCCTCCGGAGGAGCTGCGTGACTGGCGCTGGGTCGCGCCCGAGGACGTCCCCTGCCTCGCCGACGCCGAGCTCGCCCGCCGCGTGGCCGCGGCGCTGGGGGCGGCCGCGTCAGGGGCGGTCGCCGAGCTGGAGACCTGGGGCTGACCCGGCGTTCGGGTCCCGCGAGTTCCCCCGCGCCGGGCAGGCTCGCCTGTAGCGTGCCGGGGTGTCCAGACAGCTCCACCTGCTCCTCGCGACGACGCGACCGCGCCGCACCGTGCCGGCCATCCACGTCCTCGACCCGTCGGTGACGCGGCTGCGGGTGACGCCCGCGGACCTCGACCTGTACCTCCACGTCAACAACGGCACCTACCTGCAGATGATGGACATCGGGCGGAGCAACTACATCGCCGACGTCGGGGGCTTCGGGCGGCTGCGTGAGAAGGGCTGGTACCCGGTCGTCGCGGCGTCGACGATGACCTACCGCCGGTCGCTGCGCCTCGGGGACCCGGTGGAGATCACCACCCGGGTGATCGGCTGGGACGAGCGGGTGGCCTACCTCGAGCAGGTCTTCACCCGCCGTGGGGAGCGGTGCGCGCGCGGCCTCGTCGCCGGCCGCTTCCTCACCCGCGGGTCGGGTGCGCGCGTCCCCGCCCCGCAGGTCGTCGAGCTCCTCGCCGGCGGCCCGCTCGACCCGCCGGTCCTGCCCGACGACGTCGCGGCGTGGGCGCGGGCGGTCGACGTCGCGCACCGAGGGTGAGATCGGCCACGGCGATCCGGGTCACGGCACGGCGGGAGGCGCGATAGGCTGGCGACGTCGCAGCAGCGTCCGGTCGGGCCGCACCGACCGCCTGCTCAGCGCCCTGGCGCCTTCGAGGCCGACGTTTCGTCGGCCGGTGCCTCGTGTGGAACGACGCGACGATCACCGTCACCCCGGAGGAGACATCGGTGGCTCAACGAGCCCAGCGCCAGTCCGGCGCCCGCCGCGGGCCGGCGCGTACCCAGCGCCGCACCCGTCATCGCGACAACACCGGCATCATCCCGGTGCTCGCCCAGGCCGTCCGTGAGGTCGAGGCCGCCGTCAAGCGCGGCGCCGCCCGGCCCTCGATCCGGACGAAGTTCCAGGCCGTCGCCCTGCTCGTGCGGGAGGAGCGGGCCCGGCTCAAGGCCGACCCGTCCCTGTCCGAGGCACGGCGCGGCGAGGAGCTCAAGCGGCTCGAGGGCATCGCGACGATCCTCGCGGTGACCGCGGCCCGTGACTCCACGCTCCTCGCGCTCCTCGCCGACGACGCCGTCGTCAGCCCCGACGCCCGCGAGCTGCGCCGCGAGATGCTCACCGACGCCGGCTACGAGGTCCCCGAGGAGGAGCCCGAGCCGGAGCAGGTCGAGACCGTCGTCGAGCTGCGGCGCGTCGTGCCGCGGTCGGTGATCTCGCGGCAGATGTCCAACCCCTTCCTCGAGCCGGCCTACGACGCCGTGCGCAAGCCTCCGCCCCGTCCCCGCCGGCTCGCCGGCTGGGAGCTCATCGAGCCTCTCCTGCGCTCCTTCGAGTACGGCGGGGAGGCCGCCTGCATGACGCTGCCCGAGGTGCCGGCCACGCAGGTGCGCCCAGGGCTGGAGCTCATGCCGCACCAGGCGCAGGTCGTCGCCTCCGCCGCGGAGGGCCACCGCACCTTCCTCCTCGCCGACGAGCCGGGCCTGGGCAAGACGGCGCAGGCGCTGCTCGCCGCGCAGGCCGCCGACGCCTACCCGCTCATCGTCGTCGTGCCCAACGTCGTGAAGACGAACTGGGCGCGCGAGGCCGAGCTGTGGACCCCGGCGCACCGCGCGACCGTCATCCACGGCGACGGTGAGGACGTCGACGCCTTCGCCGACATCTTCGTCGTCAACTACGAGATCCTCGACCGGCACGTCGGCTGGCTCGGCAGCCTCGGGCTGAACGCGCGCGGGTTGGTCGTCGACGAGGCGCACTTCATCAAGAACAAGAAGTCCCAGCGTTCCCAGCACGTCCTGCACCTGTCCGAGCAGCTCCGCTCGCGTCCGGGTGAGCCGCTGCTCATGGCGCTCACCGGCACCCCGCTCATCAACGACATCGAGGACTTCACCGCGATCTGGCAGTTCCTCGGCTGGATCGACGAGGAGAAGCCGCTCGGGGACCTCATGGAGGCCCTGGAGGACACCGGCCTGGTGCCCTCCGACCGCGGGTTCTACGCCGCCGCCCGCCAGGCGGTCATCGAGTGCGGCATCGTGCGCCGGCGCAAGATCGACGTCGCCGCCGACCTTCCGGCACGCCGGGTGGCCGACGTCTTCGTCGAGCTCGACGACGACGCCGGCCGCTCCATCCGCGACGCCGAGCGGGCCCTGGCCCGTCGTCTCGTCACCCGTTACGAGCGGGCGCTGGAGACGAAGTACGGCGAGAACGTCCACGAGGGCATCGACCACGACCTCGTCCGGCAGGTCGCGGTGTGGGAGACGGCACGCACGTCGGAGACGAAGTCGGAGGACAACGTCTTCACGATGATGCGCCGCATCGGCACCGCCAAGGGTGGCGCCGCCGCGGACTACGCCGCCCAGCTCGCCCGCAACGTCGGCAAGGTCGTCTTCTTCGCCAAGCACATCGACGTCATGGACGAGGCCGAGGCGCTGTTCGAGCACCGCGGGATCCGCTACGCCTCGATCCGTGGTGACCAGACGCCGACGGCGCGCCAGCGCAACATCGACGCCTTCACCACCGACCCCGAGGTCTCGGTCGCGGTGTGCTCCCTCACTGCCGCCGGCGTGGGCATCAACCTCCAGGTGGCGTCCAACCTCGTGCTCGCCGAGCTCTCCTGGACCGACGCCGAGCAGACGCAGGCGATCGACCGCGTCCACCGCATCGGGCAGCCCGAGCCGGTGACCGCCTGGCGGATCATCGCCGCCCAGACGCTCGACACCCGCATCGCCGAGCTCATCGGCAGCAAGGCGGGCCTCGCGGCGCGGGCGCTGGACGGCTCGGACGAGGAGGTCGTCACCGACGTCCAGCTCGAGATGCTCATCGCCCTGCTCACCGACGCGCTGAGCAAGGCTCCGGCCACCGTGTGAGGCGCCGCCGTCGTCGTCGTGCCGCGGCCTAGTGCCGGCGCACGACGACGGCGGTCGCGTCGTCGTCGGAGCGCGGGTCGCGCACGCAGGCGATGAGCGCGTCGAGGTCGCCGGCCCCCGGACCGCTGAAGGCCGCCCGCAGCTGCTCCAGGCCGTCGGGCAGCGGGGTGCCCCGCCGCTCGACCAGGCCGTCGGTGAACAGGACGACCCCGCCGCCGGCGGGGATGTCGAGCACGCCGGTCACCGGTGCGCCCCTCCCGTAGCCGATCGGCAGCGTGCCGACGTCGGTGTGCCAGCCGGCGCTGCCGTCGGCGTCCAGCACGAGCGGTCGCAGGTGGCCGGCCCGGACGTACTCCATCCGGCCGGTGACGGTGTCGATGACGGCGACGAGGAGGGTGGCCATCTCCCCGGACATCGTCCACTTGGCCAGCGCGTCGAGCCCGCTGGTGGCCGCGCCCGGTGAGCTGTCCCGCACGAGCAGCGCGCGCAGCGCGTTGCGCAGCTGGCCCATCGTCGAGGCGGCCGCCATGCCGTGTCCGGCGACGTCCCCGACCGCGATGGCCAGGCGCCCGTCGGGCAGGCACAGCGCGTCGTACCAGTCCCCGCCGACCCGCCCGCCGTCCCCGGGGGTGTAGCGCGCCTCGATGGACCAGCCCGGCGCCTCCGGCAGCGAGGTCGGCAGGGAGGAGCGGTGGAGGATCTCTGCCGCGCGGCTGTCCGCCAGCCCGCGCAGGTAGAGCGCCTCGACGGCGTGGCGCCGCAGCACGGCGGCGGTGTCGAGCTCCTCCTCGGACCACGGCAGGCTCTCCCCGCGCACGGTCTCGCGCCAGCGGTCGAAGGACTTGCGCGGCGACAGGCGCACGGAGTCGCCCTCGCGCAGCGCGATCGCCTTGTTGTGCGGGTCCCCGCCCCAGTCGACCGAGCGGGCGACCTCACGGCGGAGCCAGACGACGGCGTCCCCCTCGGCGAGGTTGAGCGCGAGGACGCCGGCGGCGTCGGGGACGGCCGCGGCCACCAGCGGGGCGTCGCGCCGCAACGAGTCGGTCGCCACGATCTCCTCACCGGTCCCGGCGGCCCACCGCAGCAGGGCGTCGGCGTCGGCGGGCGCGTCACCGGCCGTGGCGGTGCGCCCCTGGGCCCGGACGACGACGCCGTCGGCCTCCATGATGCTCAGCAGCGTGGGCCGGCGCACGAGCGCCTCGGCGAGCGGCAGGTGCTCGTCACGGGTGGCGGCGACGAGCCCGGCCAGGTCGCGCGCCACGCGGTGGGCGGCGGCGAGCCGGTCCTCCTCGACCTGGGCGATGAGCCGCAGGGACAGGACCGAGCCGAGAAACTCCGCCGCCACGCGCACCTCGTACGGCGGGGCGTGCGTCCCGGAGTAGTGGTGGCAGGCGATGAGGCCCCACAGCCTCCCGTCCTCGAGCAGCGAGATCGACATCGACGCCGTGACGCCCATGTTCTGCAGGTACTCGACGTGGATCGGGGAGACCGAGCGCAGCGCGGCGTGCGTGAGGTCGAGCGGCGCGCCGGTGACCGGGTTGAGCGTGGGAACGAGCGGGCTGGGGGTGTAGCCGATGTCGGAGATCAGCCGGATCCAGTTCTTCTCGTACAGCGCGCGGGCCTGCGCGGGGATGTCGGTGGCCGGGTAGTGCAGGCCGAGGAAGGCGTTGAGGTCCTCACGCCGTGCCTCGGCGACGACCTCGCCGTTGTGGTCGGCGTCGAACCGGTAGACCATGACGCGGTCGAACCCGGTGAGCCGGCGCACCTCGCCCGCCACGACCTCGTACAGGTCCCGGAGCGAGTGGGCGCGGTTGAGCTCGGCGAGGCTGCCGCGCACCTGGTGGTAGGTGCCGGTGTGGCTCAGCGGCCGCGCGCCCTCGGCCGGCTCGAGCTCGAGGACGAGGAGGTCCTCCGCGCCCGGCGGGTGGTGGAGGATCGCGTCCCACGGCTGTCCGTCGGGCAGGTGGACGAGCGCGGGGTTGCGCTCCTGGACGTCACCGGGAGCCGCCGCGTGCGCGGTGACGACGGCGGCCGCGTGCTCACCGACGACGTCGGCCAGCGGGTGGCCCAGGACGGCGTCGAGCGGGCGGCCGAGCAGCGCGGCGACGGTGCCGGTCGCCTGGACGACCACGTCGCCGTGGAGGACGAGGAGCACGCCGCGCGGCTGGATCGAACCGGGGACGTGGATCGGCTCGCGGGCGCAGTTGTCGAGGTCCACCGGGTCGTCGGGCGCCAGGGTCGGTTCCACGTGGTCTCCTGTCGTGGCAGGGGCCTCAGTGTGCCAGGTCGGTCCGCGGATCGGGGCGAAGTGGGGGAGGGAACCCGGCGTGCCAGGGTCCTAGGTCCCTCGACCCGCGTGGCCGCCGGGGAGGACGGTGGAGGTAGGACAGGGCAGGCGCCGGCGGCACCTCCTGCGCTCCCCACCTGGGAGCAGTGGGTGGACCGGCACGTCATGGGCGGCTGACCCCGGTCGTCCCCCCGGCGGGACGGCCCGATCTCTGGTACCAAGGACAGGAGGAGGCACGCGATGACCATCAACTCCGTTCCAGCCCCCGCAGGCGCTGTCGTCGTCGGTGTGGACGGCTCCGGCCTGTCCGAGTCGGCGCTGCTCTGGGCGGCGGCCGAGGCCGCGCGTCTCGGGTCCCCGCTCCACATCGTCCACGCGTTCGTCTACGTCCATGCGATGGGCGGCTTCGCGGTCGTCGACGTCGCGACCCCGGACGAGATCGGTGGCGAGGTGTGCGCCGCGGCGCTCGAGCGCGTCCGCGCCGAGTTCCCCGACCTCGCGGTGACGACCGAGGTCCGCGTGGGGCCGGCGGCCCCGCAGCTCATCAAGGCGTCCCGGCAGGCGAGCATGGTCGTGCTCGGTGCCCGGGGGCACGGCCGCATCGGTGGCGTCCTCGTCGGCTCGGTGTCCCAGCAGGTCGCCCTGCACTCCCGGTGCCCCGTCGTCGTCGTGCGCGGCGGGGTCGAGGGCGGGCCCGTCGTCGTCGGCCTGGACGGGTCGGTGCAGGCCGACGAGGCGCTGCGCTTCGCGCTGCGGCACGCCGAGGGTGTCGGGGCCCCGCTGCGGGTCGTGCGCGCCGAGTACGTCGAGGCCCCTCCCGGTGTCCCGCCGGGGGAGTGGTACGCGGACCTCGTCGACCGCATGCAGGCGCTCACGGAGAGCGTCCGCTCCAAGGTCGAGGAGGTCGCGCGCGAGCACCCCGGGGTGGAGGTCGAGCTCGAGATCCTCCACCAGCACCCGGTGAGTGCGCTCGTCGACGAGTCGGCCCAGGCGCGCCTGATCGTCGTCGCCAGCCGCGGCCTGGGCGGGTTCGCCGGTCTGCTGCTCGGCTCGGTGAGCCAGGGCGTCCTCTCCCGCTCCATGGCGTCGGTCGCGGTCGTGCCGCCCGCCGGCGGCCCGCGGGAGGAGCCGGAGGCGCGCGACATCACCCGCTGAGCCGGTCAGCCGTCCGCCGGCTCCTGGAGGTGGCGCAGGTAGCGGCCCGGTGAGTCGAGGAACGCGCGCCAGTGCCGCACGACGTCGAGGTCCGCCCACGCGACCTCACGCAGCCCATCGCCGTCGAGCTGGAGGATCCGCGCGCCGGGCAACGCGGTGAGGAGCGGGGAGTGCGTCGCGCACAGGACGTGGCGGCCGGCGGCGGAGAGCTGGGCGAGCACGTCGAGCAGCGCGAGCGAGGTCGTGAAGGACAGCGCCGACTCCGGCTCGTCGAGCAGGACCGTCCCCGCGCCGCGCACCCACCGGCTCGTCAGCATCTCGACGAAGGACTCCCCGTGGCTCAGCCGGTGGAGCGGGTGCGCGCCCGGCTCGTGCTCCTCGTCGAGCCGGCTCGCGTCCTCGAGGTAGGTGACGAACCGGTGCATGGTCTCGGCGCGCAGGAAGAACCCGGTGCGCGTGCGCGGGCCGGCTCCGCGCCGGACCGCGAGGAGCCGCTCGCCGAGGTCGGAACGGTCGGTGCCCCGGCCGCGGTCGGCCCCGCCGTGGTGGTCGCTCGAGCCGCCGTCGGGCGGGATGCCGAGCACCTCGGCGACGGCCTCGACGACGGTCGACTTGCCCGACCCGTTCTCCCCGACGAGGAACGTCACGCCTGGCGGGATGTCGAGACCGTGCTCCAGGACGTGGGCGACGGCGGGCACGGAGTCCGGCCACCGCGCCGGGTCGACGGGTGCGTCGGGGCGGCGCTCGACGCGCAGGCCGCCCGGCTGGTCCTCGTTCACCCCTGCACTGTGCCCGACGGCGGTGACACGCCGCACGCGCGGCGCGCTACCCGGGGCGGCCGAGCGCGGGAGCGTCGTAACCGCGCGCCAGCCCCTGGGTGAGGGCGGCGACGAGGTCCGGGACGTCCTGCGCGGCCACCCGGACCGTGCCGGCGCACACGTCACCGTGCCAGACGGACACGACGACCACGCCGTCGGCGTGGTGCCACGACACGCGAAGGCACCGGTCACCGCCGCGCACGTCGGTGAGTACCTCGCCCCGCGCGGGCAGCGCGACGATGCGTCCCATGCCGTCCATGGTCCTCCTGCGCGCGCGATCTGACCAGGGGGCGCGGGCGCGGGCCGCTGGCCGGCCTCCTGCAGCGCGGAACCTGCCACGAAGTCGGCGACACGCGCGCGACACGCCGTTCCGCGCGGGCCGGGAGGGGGCACCGGGCGGACATGGTGGCAGGATCCGCACGACCCTCGCCGTCGAACACCTGTTCGAGTATGATGGTGCCGTGTCCAGCGGGCCCACCATCCTGCACGCCGACCTCGACGCGTTCTACGCCTCGGTCGAGCAGCTGCTCGACCCGTCCCTGCGCG
>NZ_VDFS01000052.1:85359-145594 GCF_006151955.1 Georgenia sp. 311
GCGGCGTCGTGCTCGCCGCGTCCTACGAGGCGAAGGCGCACGGGGTGAGCGGCGGCATGCCCGGCTGGCGGGCCGCCCGGCTGTGCCCGGGGCTCACCTTCGTCCGGGGCAGCTTCGAGCGCTACCAGGGGCTGGCCGACGAGGTCATGGCGGTCCTGCGCGACGTCACTCCGCTCGTCCAGCGGATCTCCATCGACGAGGCCTTCCTCGACGTGTCCGGCGCGACCCACCTCTTCGGGCCGCCGGAGCAGATCGGCCGGCTGCTGCGCCGGCGGGTGCGGGAGGAGGTCGGCCTGCCGATCTCGGTCGGCGCGGCGAGCACGAAGCACCTGGCGAAGATCGCCTCGCAGGTGGCCAAGCCGGACGGGCTCGTCGTCGTCGAGCCGGGGACCGAGCGCGAGTTCCTCGACCCGCTGCCCGTCTCGCTCATCTGGGGCGTCGGCCCGGTGACCGAGCAGCGCCTCGCCGACCGCGGCATCCACACCATCGGCGACCTCGCCCGCTCCGACCGCAAGGCCGTCGAGCGGTTGCTCGGGCGGGCCGTCGGCTCCACGCTCCACGGCCTGGCCCACAACGAGGACCCGCGCCGGGTGAGCACCCACACCCGCGCCGGGTCGGTCGGGGCGCAGTCGGCGATGCGCCGGGTGGTGCCCACCCGCGAGCTCGTGCGCGCGGTGCTCAGCCACCTCGCCGAGCGGGTCGCCGGGCGGCTGCGGGCGAAGGGGCGGGCCGGGCGGACGGTGACCGTGCGGGTGCGCTTCGCGGGGATGCGCGCGGTGACGCGGGCACACACGCTCGCCGCCCCGGTCTCGGCCACCCTGACGATCACCGAGGTCGCCGAGCAGCTCGCGTGGCAGGCGATCGGGGACCAGGAGGAGGAGCGCCCGGAGATCACCCTGCTCGCCGTCTCCGTCTCCAAGCTCACCACCCAGGTGGCCGTCCAGCTCGAGCTCGAGCTGCCGCCGCCCGACCCGTGGCGGCCCGGCTCGCCCACCGGCGCGGCCCGCTGGGCGCTCGACCGCTCGATGGACGCCGCCCGGGAACGGTTCGGCCGTTCCGCCGTCGGCTACCTGCCGGCGACGATGCGCCGGGGCGGGGTGCCCGACGAGTTCCGCGAGCTCGCCGAGCACGACCTGTGAGCCGCTGTCAGTAGCCGCGCCCGAGGTCGACGGCGAGCGGGGGGCGGCGCCCGGCGGTGAGCGCCTCGTAGGCGGCGAGCACCGCCTCGACGACGTCCTGCGGCTCGGTGGGGCCCGAGATGTGGGGGGTGACGGTGACGCGCGGGTCGCGCCAGCGCCAGTCCTCGGCGGGCAGCGGCTCGGTCTCGTGGACGTCGAGGACCGCGCGGCGCACGTGGCCGGCGTCGAGCGCGGCCCGCAGGTCCTCGGGCACGAGGCTCGCGCCGCGGCCGACGTTGACGACGACGGCGCCGTCGAGCCGGGCGAGGAGGCCCGCGTCGATGAGCCCTCGGGTGGCGTCGGTGAGGGGGAGGGCACCGACGAGCGCGGCGCACTCCGCGAGGTGGGGACCGGCGTCCGTCAGGGCCACGACGTCGTCGAAGGCCGGCGCGGCGGTGCCCCGTGTGTTGACGCCGACCGTGCGGTACCCGCCGGCGCGCAGCGCTCCGGCGACCCCCGAGCCGATCTCCCCGGTCCCGAGGACGACGGCGGTGCTCCCCTCGACGCGCGTGGGCCCGAGCGGCTCCCACCGGGCGGCGAGCTGCTGGGCGGCGTACTCGCGCAGGTGCCAGGCGTCGGCGAGGAGGTGGGCCAGGACGTAGCTGCCGATGCGGCGCGGCATCGCGCCGACCGTCCGGGTGAGGACGACGTCGGTCCCGGCGAGGTCGGCGACGACCCGGTCCACCCCGGCCATCGGCAGGTGCATCCAGCGGATGCCCGAGCGCTCGAGGCCGGGAGGGACGGTGAAGCCGACGTAGCTGTCGGCCCACGCCGCGTCCTCCTCCGTCAGCGGGCCGTGCCGCACCGTCCGGGTCTCGAGCTCGGGCAGCGCCCGTGCGAGGTCGGCGGCGACGCGTTCGGCGTCACGGCCTGCGAGGAGCATGCGGCGGGGGGTGAAGGCGTCCACGTGATGGCTACTCATGTGGTCGTGTACAGCCGGCAGGGGTGCGGGGCATGTCTGCTGACGATGCGGAGCGTGCCGGGGTGGACTTCGAGGTCCGTGGACCTGGATGCCAACCCCGCGGCGCTGCGACTGGTGAAGGCGCTTGAGCTCAGCTCGGCGCCGGTGGTGGCGACGGGGGACCGGTGGTGGTCGGGCTTCCGGCTGGAGCAGATCCGGGCGTTGCGCCACGAGGCGTGACTGGGGGGAGCGGGGGACCGCACCTCACGGCTCGCCGGCGTCGGAGCTCGGCGGCTCTCCGCGCCCGGGCCGGCCGCACGATCGTCGGGCGGTGGGGCGGTCTCCCGCTCGACGTCGGCCGGGACCTCGGCGGCGCGCCAGCGGTCGAAGAGCTTCACGGCCCCATATTCCCGACGCGCGGGGCGGGCCGTCACTGCGCCCGCGGCGTCAGCGTCGTGACGACGCACCGCCACCCGCCGTCGGCGTCCCGGGCGAAGACGTCGGTCGTGTACTCGTCCTCGTGGAAGGGCCGGCCCTCCCAGTGGCCCGAGTTGGTCCCGTGCGCGAGGACGACGACGACGTCGCCCAGCTCCCGCACGTCGAGCACCTCGAAGCCCATCTCCTCGTGCGTCAGCCGCCCGCTGCGGACGAGGTCGAGGAACTGCCGGCGGTCGACCGTGCCGCCCGTGCCGACGAGCACCCAGTCCTGCGCGGCGTAGGCGCCGATCCGGTCGGCGTCGTTGGCGACGATCGCCTGCGCCCAGGCGTCGAGGACGCCGCGCATCTCCTGCCTCAGGTCCTGGCCCATCCCCCGATACTGCTCCGCCGCCGGCCTGGTGTCACGGTCTGGTAATAGGTGAGCTGTCAGCGCGAGGGGGGTGAGGGACACGAGGGGGACGCGCTGATCACGGCGGAGGACCTCCGGGGCGGCGGTGGGTCGCCGCCCCGGATGTCCTCCCGTCCCTGGCCTAGCTCAGCGTCAGGAGCGTCACCGCCCCCCGGCCGTTCCCGCTGCCGACGTCGCTGCGGGCCGCGGCCCGCAGGATCGCGTCGCGCTCGCGGACGGTGAGCACGCCGTCGGAGACGAGCACGCCGGTCACGTCACGGACGTGCCGCACGAACTCCCCGGGACGTGCCCACGTCGCGTCGTCGCGGATGAGGTCGTTGACCGTGCACCCGTCCGCGGTCCGGTGGTTGGGCACCCGGCTGTCGACGTCGCCGACGACGACCGTCTCGCGGGTGTCGGAGTCCGGGCACTCACCCGGGGGCTCCTCCTGCCCGACGATGCGGAAGGTGACCGTCTGCCACTCCTCGACGTTCCCCGCGATGTCCGCCGAGCGGAACTCCACCGTGTGCTCGCCCTCCTCCTCGAAGGTCACCGGGCCGCCGTAGACCGTGAAGTCCTCGGCGCCGGCGAGCCGCCAGTGGGTCTGGGCGACCCCGGAGGTGGCGTCCTGCGCCGTGAGGCTCAGGGCGACCTGACCGGTGTAGTCCTCCCCGTCCTGCTCCCCGGCGAGCGCGGCCGTGGTGCCCGGCGCCGTCTGGTCGATGAGGAACTCGATCTCCTTGATGCCCGTCTCCACCGGCTCCTCACCGGAGGAGGAGGGGGTCACCTCGAAGGTCGCGACCATCCCGCGCCACGTCGTCGGGTCGGTGAGGTCGGGCAGGTTCGCGTGCGGCGTGCAGTACACGTAGAACCGACCGGCCTCGGTGGCCTCGAAGTAGAACGGGTCGTCCTCCCAGTCCGAGCCCTCCGGACGGGAGGCGAGCACGTTCCCCTCGTCGTCGGTGACGACGACGTCGTGCGGGTAGCCCGGCACGTACTGGAACTTGATCGTGTCCCCCTGCTGGACGGCGAAGTCGGTCTCGCTGAACCCGAACCCGCCGGACCCCACGAGGATCTCCTTCTCGCTCGGCTCCTCGCCACCACCACTACCCGGCCGCACGGCCTTGTAGTCGATGTTGTAGACGCCGTCCTCATCGAAGGTGACCGGCTCGGTCCACGTGCGCCACTGCGTCTCGTCGGTCCGCGGACGCCACAGCAGCTGCGCCTGCGGGTCGTTGGACTCCAGCGTGAGCGTCACGGGGGAGACGTACCAGCGGCCGTCACCGTCGGGCGCGCCCGGCTCGAGCGTGGCGTCGACCGTGAGCTCTGGGACCTCCTGGGTGAGCTCCTTGATCCACACGTTGCGCAGCTCGACGTTGTCCCCGGCCTGCTGGCCGGAGGCGTGGTTCTGCAGGCCGACGAAGCCCTCGAGCCCGCGGCTGCCGTCACCGGTGTACGTCGCGACCTCGACGTCGTTGATCGTCACCCGGTACTCCTGGCCGATCGCCTCGATCTCCATCGTGTTCCACTCACCGATGGGGTTGGTGGCGACGGGCTCGGCCGGCGCGAAGGTGTAGATCGAGCCGGTGCGGGTCATCGGGTCGGTCGCCGCCTCGTAGATCTGGATCTCGTAGCCGTCGTCCACCGGCTTCCACGGGTCACCCTCCGGGTCCGGGAAGCGCACGAACACCCCGGAGTTGTCGGTCGGGTTCTGGACGCGGAAGTCGACCTGCATGACGAAGTCCTCGAACATCTGCTCGTCGTACCAGAGCAGACCCATGCCACCGTGCGGCTGGAGCACGCCGCAGTCACCGATCTCGAAGCCTCCGGTACCGGCCTGCGTCCACCCCTCGAGCGACTCGCCGTCGAACAGCGAGACGTAGCCCTCGGGCGGGGTCTGCTCGTCGGGGCAGGTCGTGTCCCCGAGCTCCTGGACCCAGACGTCGCGGAAGAACACGTTGTCCTCCACGCGGTTGTTCTGCAGCCCGATGTAGCCGGAGGACAGGTCGCGGCCGAGGTCGCCCGGGTCCTCGTAGTCGTTGACGAGGATGCCGTTGATCCACACCTTGACCATCGGGTCGTCGACCTCGATGACCATCTCGTTCCACTCACCGGCGACCGTCGGGAACGACGTCGGGGCCTGGTAGGTGTAGATCGACCCGGTCTTGGAGCTGTCGGCGGCGTTCGGGCTGCCGCCGGTGTCGTCGATGTTGATCTCGTAGCCCTGGCGCACCGCGACCCACGGGTCGTCACCCGGGTCCGGGAACCCGAAGAACACGCCTGAGTTGTCCGCCTCCGTCACGGCCTTGAAGTCGACGTGCAGCCGGTAGGACTCGAACTCCTCCTCGTACCAGAGCATGCCCAGCCCGGCCGGGTCACCGATGGTCTCGAGGGCGCACGCGCCCTCGCGGTCCGGGTCCGGGACGACGGCGAGCCCACCGGGCCCGGACTGGCGCCAGCCGTCGAGCGAGGCGCCGTCCCACAGCGCGCGGTAGCCGGCGTCGGGCGTCGGTGCGGCGCACACCGGCGGGGTCGGCTCCTGCTGGCCGCACAGCGAGAAGTCGCTGAACGTCGCGGTCTGCGGTGTCTGGATGGCGCCGGGGCCGTGCACGGCGAAGAAGCCGATCTTCGGCGCCTCGTACTGCCCGACCGGCGCCGGACGTCCGATGTTCACCCAGGAGCTGCCGGCCACGGAGTAGGCGGCCGCGACGTTGGTGCCGTCGCTCGTCAGCCGCAGGGTCAGCGTCCGTGGCGCGTTGTACAGGTACTGGTCGTCGACGTCGCCCTGGTAGCGGATCTCGCCGTCCTGGTGGAAGAGGTACTCGAACCGGGCCTCGGTGCTGTTGCCGTACGGCGGGAAGTACGCCAGCTTGGTGAAGTTGGCGTCGTCCTCGTAGACGATGAACCCGGCCTGGTCGTAGTCGACCGCGCCCGTCGGCATCTCGAGCGTGACCTCCGAGACCCACCGGCCCTCGGGGAGGTCGGTGAGCACGAGGTTCTGCCCGTCGGTCAGGATGTTGCCGCTGAGGTGGTTGCTGATCATGTCGCCCTGGAGCATGTCGATCTCCAGCGCGCCGTCCACCTGGCGGTAGCCGTCGGGGTTCTCCCGCACGATCGTCGACCACAGCTCGCGGTCGAGCTCCTCGCCGGCGAAGTCGTCGGCGCGGCAGACGTCGGGCACCGACCCGCCGTCGTCGCTCACGTAGTCGATGCGGTAGAGCGCCTGGCTGGCGCCGGTGTCGAACGAGCCGCCCTCGAGCACGTACAGCGAGCCGTCCGGGCCGAACTGCCCGTCCATGAGGCCGGCCCACCACTCGCCCGCCATGAAGTCGTCGATCGCGGTGACCTGCTCGTTCTCGTCCAGCTCGGCCGTCTTGATGTGGCCGCGGTGGTAGTCGAGGAGGAACCAGCGCCCGTCGTAGTGCTCGGGGAACTTCGTGTCGGAGTCGAGGTCCGCGTCGTAGCGGTACACCGGTCCGGACATCGGGCCGCCTGCGCCGGAGCCCATGTTGAGGAAGGGCTCGGGGATCGGGTTGATCTCCTGGGCGGGCCAGCCCTCCCACGACTCGGGCCAGTTGGCCCAGCTGCGCGGGTAGTAGATGGTCGCGGGCTTGACCGGCGGGAGCTTCTCCAGGCCGGTGTTGTTCGGGGAGTCGTTGACCGGACCGCCCACGCAGTCGTAGAAGTCGCCGAGCGGCTGGTCGGTCACGTAGTCCCACGGCCGGTACGGGTAGTTGTTCCCGATGCAGAACGGGTAGCCGAAGTTCGCCGGCTCGGACGTCGCCATGTACTGGTCGAAGCCCCACGGCCCGCGCTCGGTCCACTCACCGAGCCGGTCGGGCCCGTAGTTGCCGATGTGCAGCCGGTCGGTCGCCGGGTCGATCGAGATGCGGAAGGGGTTGCGGAAGCCCATCGCGTAGATCTCGGCCCGCGTGAGGTCCGGGTCGGAGGTCTCGGGCGGGAAGAGGTTGCCCTCGGGGATCGTGTACGTCCCGTCCGGCTGGGGCGTGATCCGCAGGACCTTGGCGCGCAGGTCGTTGGTGTTGCCCGACGTGCGGCGGTCGTCGTTGTACCAGTGGGTCGGCCGGTTGTCGATGGGCGAGTACTGGTTGTTGAGGTCGGGCGTCGACTCGTCGCCCGTGCTGAGGTAGAGGTTGCCCTCGGAGTCGAAGTCGAGGTCGCCCGCGACGTGGCAGCAGTTCGTCTTCTCGTAGGGGACCTTGAGCATGACGATCTCCGAGGAGACGTCGATCTCGTCGTCCACCAGCGTGAAGCGCGAGAGGACGTGGTTGTTCTCCTCGCGGCTCGTGTAGTAGGCGTACAGCCAGCCGTTGGACTCGAAGTCCGGGTCGAGGGTGAGGCCGAGGAGGCCGCCCTCCTGGTTCTTGGACCCCTCGATGTCCGGGCGCGCCGGCAGCGGGTGGTCGTCGAAGACGCTGAGCTCGGCGGCGACCGTCGTCTCACCCGTGTCCGGGTGGTAGATCTGGACGACGCCGTCGCGGCTGGTCGTGAAGACCCGGCCGTCGGCGGCGATGTCCATGGTCATCGGCTGCGGCACCGAGGCCAGCCGGACCTTCTCGAACTCGTCCGTCGCCGAGAGCTCGGCGAACGTCCGTTCCTCCGCGACGTCCTGCGCGGCCACGTCGACAGGGTCTGCCCCTGCCGGCGCGGCCACGAAGAATGACATCACCAATGGTAACGACAACAATCCAGCAATGGATCGTCTACTCATGACCCCTCCACTCTGAGTAAACATACGGAGTTATTCACAGTGTCCGCAGGTGTGGGGGTTGTCAAGGGTTCGTCCTGCATTTGAGAAATGTAATTCGCGGCTTTGTCGTGCGGGCGCGCGCAATTGCGCGAACCGAATATTCGCAGGCTGTCGCGAGGTCCGCGTGGTGCATTGATTTCTCAAAGGCCGCCGGAGCGGCTCGTGTGCGGCAGGTGGGAGCGGTTCCTCCTCCCCCCGGGTGCCCCCACCTGCCTGCCGCGGGCGGGGCCGTCGCCGGACCCGCCCGCGGTACCGCTCAGCCCGGCTGGCCGACCGTCTCGAGGATCTCGCCGGTCTCCCGGTGCTGGAAGAGCACCTTGGTCCGGCCGTCGGGCAGGATCTCCCGCTTGATGACGGCGTGCCCCTCGTGCAGCTCGGGGGACCGGGAGATGCGCGGCGTCGTGCCCCCGCGCCAGTCCTCGATCTCCACCGGCGCCCACGCACCGCTCTGCGCGGAGGCGTAGCACGCGTCGATGATCGCGTTGACGACGTACCCGTCGTAGAACGACTCCTGCGGCCGGGTCCCGGCGTCCATGGAGTCGAACATGTCGGTGAACATGTCGAGGTAGCCGAGCTCGGTGACCTCGTCACCCACCGGGAAGAGCCAGCCGCTCGTCGTCTCCGCCTTCTCCGCGACGTAGCCGGCCGACTTGCCGGTGGTGAACATGTCGAAGCCGGTGCGCAGGAAGTGGTTGAGCCAGATCGTGCCCTCGGTGCCCTGGACCTCGTCGCGCAGGTCGAGCCCTCCGCGGAACGCCCAGGAGACCTCGAACTGCCCGATGGCGCCGGACTCGAAGCGGATGAGGGCGACCGCGTGGTCGTCCGCGCTGATCGGGTGGACCAGCGTGTCCTTCCAGCAGAAGACCTCGACGGGCCGGTTCCCCTTGCCCACGAAGTTGCGGCAGATCGCGATGCAGTGGCAGCCGAGGTCGACGATGACGCCGCCGCCCGCCTTCTTCTCGTCCCAGAACCACGCGCTGTGCGGACCGGGGTGCGTCTCGCGCGACCGGACCCACAGGACGTCCCCGAGCGCGCCGTCCTGCACCGACTTCACCGCGGTGAGGGTCTTGGGGGTGTAGACGAGGTCCTCGAGGTAGCCGGCGAACACCCCGTGCTGCTCGACGATGTCGAGCATGCGCTTGGCCTCGGCGGCGGTGCGACCCAGCGGCTTGGTGCACAGCACCGCCTTGCCGTTCTCGGCGGCCAGGCGCACCGCCTCCTCGTGCATGTCGTTGGGGAGCCCGATGACGACCGTGTCGATGTCCGGGTCGGCGCAGGCCGCCTCGAGCGACGTCGTCGAGCGCGGCACCCCCCAGCGCTCACGGAACGCGGCTCCGCGCTCCTCGCTGCGCGAGTAGACGAGCTCGACCGTGTCCTTCGTGCGGCCGCGGTTGAGCGCGGCGGTGTAGAAGTCACCGATGAGTCCGGTGCCCAGCATGGCGATTCGATGTGCTGTCACAGCACAGTCCTCCTTCGTCGAGTGCTTGCGTGGTGTCCGCGCGGCGACGCCGCCTCCGGGCAGTGGGCCCGCCGGTCGGCGCCGCCCGTCGTGTGTTCCCCCTGACCACCCCTCCCGCCCGAGACGCGGTCTCAGTCCGACCGCTGCCCGGAGACGGCGACGTACACCCAGGCCAGGGCCAGGACGATCGCGCCGTACACGAGCTGCTGGACGGCCTGTCCCACGCCGAGGGTGAGCAGCAGCCGGTTGAGGACGGTGAGGACGAGCGCGCCGACGATGGTGCCGCCGTACCCGCCCGCCCCGCCGAGGATCGAGGTCCCGCCGATGACGGCCGCGGCGATGCTCGGCAGCAGGAAGGAGTTCGTCTGGCTCGGGCCGACGGAGCCGCTGCTGCCCGAGATGAGCAGGCCGGCGATCGCGGCGAGGACGCCGACGACGACGTAGGTGGCGATGAGCACCTGCCACACCTTGACCCCGGAGAGCCGGCACGCGAGCGGGTTGTCCCCGACGCCGTAGATGTTGCGTCCCAGCCCGGTCCGGGCGAGCCCGAGGACGAGGACGACGGAGACGACGGCCCACACGACGGCGTTGAGCGGGACGGGCCCGACGAGCGTCCCGCCGCCGACGGTCTCCAGCACCGCAGGCACGACGGTGGGGCCGGAGAGGAAGCCGCCGCTCGAGAGCCCGACGGACACGAGTCCGAGCAGGACGCTCGACATGCCGATCGTCATGATGAGCGGGTGGACGCGGAAGATGCCGATGCCGACCCCGTTGACCAGGCCGGCGGCCGCGCCGACGACGAGAGCGAGGGCGAGTGCCTGGACCGGTCCCGCGCCGCTCTGGGTGGCGGCGACGTAGGCCGCGACGTTCGCCGTCATCGTCACCGACAGGTCGATCCCGCCGGTGAGGAAGGCGAGCGTCTGGCCGGCCGCGAAGATCGCGAGCGGGCAGGCGAGCAGGAGGATCGAGCGCAGCCCTCGCATGGTGAACAGGCTCGGGTCGAGCAGCGCCGTCACGAGGTAGAAGACGACGAACACGACGCCGAGGACGATGACCGGTCGGTCGGTGAGCCCTCGCCGCAGGCGCTGTGACCTGGGGAGGGGAGGGGCGACGGCGGTGCTCACAGCTTCCTCCTGCGCAGCTCGAGCAGGCCGCCGAGCATGACCACCCCGATGATGATCAGCCCCTCGAGCAGCACTGCGACGTTCGGGTTGACCCCCAGGCTCAGCAGGATCGCCGGGATGAGGGTGAGGACGAAGGCGGCGAGGACGGGGCCGAGCAGCTGGCCGCGTCCGCCGGAGAGGGCGACGCCGCCGAGGACGACGGCCGCGACCGAGCCGAGGAGCGCGCCGAGGGCGATCGACTCCTGCGGGCTGCCGCTGCCGAGCAGCGCCGTCGTCACGAGGCCGGCGAGCCCGGCGAACACGCCGGAGACGACGTAGGCGTGGACGCGCGCCCGCTTGACGACGATGCCGGCGAGGAACGCTGCCTGCCGGTCGCTGCCGATGGCGTAGGTCGCGATCCCGGCGCGGCTGCGCCGGAAGGGGATCCAGATCAGGCAGTAGATGCCGGTGAGCCAGAGCAGGGCGGGCCAGGGGTTGGAGAAGCCGCCGACGATCAGCTGGGAGAGCTGCGGGTTCGCCCGGCCACCCGGCCCGCCGAGGATGAGCAGCGCGAGCCCGACGAAGGCGAAGTGCAGCGCGAGGGTGACGACGATGTCGGGCATCCCGGACACCGTGACGATCCAGCCCATGAGCCCGGAGAGCAGCGCGGTCCCGGCGACGGTGAGGACGGCGACGAGGACGCTCGTGCCGAGGGACGCGTCCTCCATGAGCCAGGCGGAGAAGCAGTTGGCGAGCACCATGAGCGCCCCGACCGCGAGGTTGATGCCCCCGGACAGGACGACGACCCCCTGGGCCATGGCGAGGAGCGCGAGCATGAGGCTGCCGGCCGTGAGGGCGCGCAGCTCGAAGCCGCCGAAGTTCTCCACCTGGAGGTAGCGGACGAGGATCATCGCGAGCAGCAGCACGGCCACGCCCGCGACCCACCCGTTCTGCTGGCGGAAGCGGGTGAGCCGGCTGGTCGGCTCGGGGACGGTGGTGGTGACGCTCACGAGGTGGTCACCTCCGCCTCGTGCAGCCCGTGCGCGGCGTGCAGCAGCGCCTCCTCACCGGCGTCCGCCGGCAGCTCGGCGACGACGGTGCCGCGGTAGAGGACGAGCACGCGGTCGCAGACGAGCCCGATCTCGCGCAGCTCGCTCGTGTACATGAGGACGGCGGCACCCGAGTCGGCGACCTCGCGGACGAGGTCGTAGATCTGGCGCTTGGTGCCGATGTCGATCCCGCGGGTGGGGTCGAAGAGGAGCAGCGTGCCGAACCCCTCGGCGAGCCAGCGCCCGATGGTGAGCTTCTGCTGGTTGCCGCCGGACAGGCGCCGGGCCTGGGAGGCCGCCCGGGTGTCGATCGACAGTCGCGCGACCGCCCGGTCGACGGCGCGGTCCTCCCGCCGCCGGCTGATCGGCCCCCAGCGGGAGACGCGCGCCCGGGAGGGCAACGCGATGTTCTCCCGGATGGACCGCTTGGGCAGCAGTGCCCACGACCTGTCGGCGGGGACGAGCACGACCCCCTTGCGGATCGCCGCCGCCGGGTGGCGGGCCGTGAGCACCTCGCCGTCGACCCGGATCTCCCCGGTGCGCGGGCGCTGGTCCCCGGCGAGGACGTCGAAGAGCGTGTCCTGCCCCTGGCCCTCGAGCGCGACGAGGCCGAGCACCTCGCCCGGACGGACGTCGAGGCTGACGTCGTGGAGCATGTCCCCCGCGCCGAGGTCCTCCACGACGAGTCGGGGCGCCACCTCCGGCCGGTCCGCCGTGCGGGTCCGGCGGCCCTCCGCTGCCTCCTCGACCAGCCGGTCCCCGAGCATCGAGGCGACGATCCGCTGCTCCCGGCCCTCCTTCGGGGCGAAGCGTGCGACGTCGCCGCCGTCGCGGAAGACGGTGCACATGTCGCAGTGCTCGACGACCTCCTCGAGCCGGTGGGAGATGAACAGGACCGACCCGCCCTCCTGCCGCTGGCGGGCCATGACGGCGAAGACCTTCTCGCTGAGGTCGGCCGGCAGGGCCGCGGTGATCTCGTCGAGGATGAGCAGCCGAGGCCGGTGCGCCAGCGCGCGGGCGAGGTCGATCATCCGGAGGAACGGGAGCGGGATGTCGCGCACCCGCTCGTCGAGGTCGAGGCCCCGGATGTCGAGCCCGGCGAGGTGCTGCTCGACGGTGCTCGCGTCGGTGGCGGTGAGCCGGAGGTTGTCGCGCACCGTGAGGTCGGGGATGAGCGCGGGGTCCTGGAACACCGCGGCGATGCCGCGGGCGTACCCGTCGGCGGGGGAGCGCAGCGTCACGGGTGCGCCGTCGAGGGTGACGGTGCCGGCGTCGCGGGTGATGACGCCGGTGAGCGCCTTGACGAAGGTGGACTTGCCCGCGCCGTTCGCGCCGAGGAGCGCGTGCGTCTCCCCGTGGCCGACGGTGACGTCGGCGGAGCGCAGGGCGAGGACGCTGCCGTAGGACTTGGCCACCCCGCGGGCGGCCAGCAACGTTTCGGAGGACATCGTGCTCTCTCACGTCAGGGCCGGGGTGTCCGGGGCGTGACCGCCCCGGACACCCCCTGCCGTACGGCAGGTCAGGAACCGCTGGGGCCCTCGCAGGCGTAGAGCTGCTCCCGGGTCATCTCGAGCGGGTAGTCGATCTCCACGGCGGCGCTGGTGTCCTGCCCGCGGTCGGGCTCGTGCGCCTCCTCGAGCCGGTCGGCGGCGTCGGCCATCGTCCACAGCTCGGGGGTGAGCATCGTCGTCTGCTCGACGTCCTCGCCGGCGAGCACCTTGAGCGCGACGTTGGTGCCGACAGCGCCGATGACGGCGGGGTTGGTGACGACGGCGCCCGGTGCGCCGTCGAGCAGCTGCCCGACGAACGCGTTGCTGTCCTGCCCGGTGACGGGGACGAGGTCCTTGCCGGCGGTGCGGATGCCGTTGACGACGGTGTAGTCCGCGCCGGTGGTCCACACGCCGTCGTAGTCGCTCGCGCTGAACTGCTGGACGGCGATCTCCCCGGCGAGCGTGTAGTCCCAGTTGCTCCACACGGTGGTGAGCTCGATGTCGGGGTAGTTCTCGAGGGCGGCCATGACGCCCTCGTGCCGGTCGGTGTCGGACTGGACGCCCTCGATGCCCCGGACGTAGAGGATGTCGCCGGAACCACCGACCTCCTCGGCGAGCCACTCCATGCCCACGCGGCCCCACTCGACCTGGTCGTTCGTGACGACGTAGGCGTTCTCGCTCGTCACGGCGGCGTCGACGGCGACGACGACGATGCCCTGGGCGGTCGCCTCGTCGATGATGCCGTTGAGCTGCTCGGGGTCCGAGGGGTTGACGACGATGGCGTCCACGCCCTCCGAGATCAGGGTCTGCAGGTGCTGGACCTGCTCGGTGGGCCCGGCGTTCTCCGAGAGCACGACGACGCGGGAGACCTGGCCGCTGGCGAGGGCCTCGGCCTGGATCGAGCAGACCATCTGCTCGCGCCACCCGTTGCCGGCGAGGGTGTTGCTCACGCCGATGACGTAGTCACCCCCGCCTCCGTCGGCGTCGTCGGTACCGTCGCCGCTCGCGTTCCCGTCACCCGAGCCGCAGGCGCTCAGCGCCAGGACGAGTGCGGTGGCGACTGCTGCCGTGCCGGCTTTCGTGTTCAGCCTCATCGCTGGTTTCTCCCGTGTATTCGATTTGTCGTTTCGAATTGGCGTCCGGGCGCGCCGAACCACTCGGTCGTACGTCCCCGGGTGCGCAGCTCCTTTGCTTTTGTACGACCTCATAACTAAAGCGGGGCGCCTGCGTGTACCTAAGAAACTAATGACTCCGGACAGAAGCCGTCAAGGGTTGACGCAAATGTTTGTCGTCAGTCGCTGCGAAGGTCGGTGCGCCGGGTCGCGCCCGCTCGTGCTCCCGGACGTCCGCGCTCGGCCGGAGGGTGGAGCCGGGACGTGGCGGGACCGGCAGACCCGGTGACTTCGGCCCGGCCGGCCACTACCCTCCCGGCCATGAGCGGTGAGCCGGGGGGCGCCGCCGGGCGGACCACGGGTCCGTCCGGCGGGCTCCGGCTCGCCGCGCTGCGCGGCGGGTTCGGTGCGCTGGACCGGGTCGCGCCGGAGGTCGGCGCGCGGTGGGCGGTGCGGATCTGGTGCACGGTCCCTCGCGGCGGAGGGCTGCGCCGGGACGAGCGGCCGGGCGAGGGGGAGCGTTCCACCGTCGCGGTCGCGCCGGGACGTGACGTCGTCGTCGAGACGTGGGGGAGCGGTGAGCCTGTCTACCTCGTCCACGGGTGGGGTGGCTGGCGCGGGCAGCTCGGCGCGTTCGTCGCCCCGCTCGTCGCGCAGGGTCGTCGCGTCGTCGCGTTCGACGCCCCCAGCCACGGCGAGTCCGCTCCCGGGTTCCTCGGCCCGCGCCGGTCGACCGCGCTCGAGATGGTCGACGCGCTGAAGGCGGTGACCGCCGCCCACGGCACACCGGCCGCCGTCGTGGCGCACTCCCTCGGCGCGACGGTGACGACGATCGCCGTCACGGACGGCGTCGCGGCGGGCCGGCTCGCCCTCCTCGCCCCGAGCGCGGAGGTGCTCTCCATGACGCGGACGATGGCGCGCCACCTGGGCTACGGAGAACGGACCCGGAGCCGGTTCGACCGGCGCCTGGAGGCGCTGGCCCGGCGGCCCCTGCGCGACTTCGACCTCACCGCCCACGACGTCACCGTGCCCGTGCTCGTCGTCCACGACCGGCAGGACAAGGAGGTGCCACACGCCGACGGCGTTCGCGTCGCGGGCACCTGGCCGGACGGCACGCTCGTGACGACCGAGGGGCTCGGGCACCGGCGGCTGCTGCGTGACCCGGGCGTCGTCGACGTCGTCACACGGTTCGTCGCCGCGTCGGACGGTGCGCAGGGCAGCTCTCCCGCGCGCTGACGGCGATGTCGGTGGTCGCCGATAGCGTGGCGGCAGGCACCGAGGGAGGTGGACGGCGTGACGGCAGTGGTAGCGGGACCGGCCTGCGAGGAGTGGGAGTGGCCGGCGGGTACAGCCGAGGAGGGTCCTGCCGTCCTCCGTCCGCTGCCGCCCGACCCGCTCGGCGAAGGCGGTCCGGGTCTCGACCTCGCCCGGCTGGACGACTGGGCAGGCGACGAGGAGGACGGTCCGTCGCCGAGCGACCACCTGCCCAGCGACGTTCTCGCCACCGTGGAACCGGGCGAGCTCCTCCTGGCCGAGCTCGAGTCCACCGACCCACGCACGGCGGACGACTACCACCTCGTGGAGATGATCGCCGGGTACCAGCGGGTCGCGGCCTGGGCGCAGTGGCGGATGGCCTGCCTGGCCCGCCGGCTGTCGCGTCGCCCGGCGCTGAGCCCTCGTCACTCGCTGCCGACCGGCGAGCAGGTGGTCGACATGACCGCTCAGGAGCTCGCCCCGCGCCTCGGCATCTCCCGGTTCGCCGCGCGCCGGCTCGTGGAGAACGGGCGGCTGTTCGACCTGAAGCTCGAGGACACCGGCGCCGCGCTCGAGCGCGGCCGGATCGACTACCCCAAGGCCTGCACCCTCGCGCGGCTCCTCAAGGACCAGCCCGACGACGTCGCCTGGGCCGTGCAGCAGGAGGTCCTTCCCCACGCCCCGCACCAGACGGTCACCCAGCTCGAGCGCGCGGTGAGCAGGGCGATCATCGCGATCGACCCGCTGCGGGCAACGGCCCGGGCCAGGGAGGCGCGCGAGCTGCGGCGTGTCCACCACCCGCGGCCGCTGCCCGACGGCATGGCCTCGCTCACGGCCGTCCTGCCCGCCACCGACGCCGCGGGTCTGGACCTCGCGCTGGAGGCCGCGGCCCGGTCGGCGCGGGCCGGTGGTGACCCGCGCACCATCGACCAGCTCCGCGCCGACGCCCTCGCCCTGCTCGGCCACGGCGCGCTCGACCGCGGGTTCATCGGGGAAGCTCCCGGCGACTGTCGCCCGGCAGGGGCGGAGGCGGGCGGCCCCTCGGCCCACTCGGCACCGCCGCGGGACCTCGGTGACGATCTGCCCCGCATGGAGACCGGCAACAGCTTCCTGCGCACCCGGCACATGCCCGTCGGGGGCATCGGCGGCGACAGGGCACAGGTCAGGGTGACCGTCCCGCTCTCGGTCCTCCTCCCGCCCGCCCCGCCCGCCGGCGGTCGTCCCGGGTACGGCCCGCCCGACGAGGACTTCGCCGACCAGGGCCCGCCCGACGACGCTCCACCCGACGACCGCCACGACGGACCCGCGGTCGAGGTCGCCGAGCTCGACGGCTACGGGCCCATCACCCCGGACGTCGCCCGCGCACTCGCCCACAGCGGCGGCACCTGGCGCCGGATCGTCACCGACCCGTTCTCCGGGCGGCTGCTCGACGTCGGCCGGTCCCGCTACCGCCCACCCGCGCCTGTCGCCGACTTCGTGCGTGCCCGCGACGGCACCTGCGTGGCCCCGGGCTGTTCCACACCGGCCGGTGCGTGCGAGATCGACCACGTCGTGCCGTGGGCGTTCGGCGGCCGCACCGGCATCGACAACCTCGCGGCGCTGTGCCCCCGGGACCATGCCGCCAAGACCGTCGGCGACTTCCGGCTCCGCCACCTGGGCGACGGTGCCTTCGAGTGGACCACCCCCACCGGCCACCACTACGTCCGGCACAGGTCCGGACGTGTCACCTCCCTCGGCCGGGCGGAGGCCCCGGGCAACCCGCCGTTCTGACCGGCCGGACCGAGTGGCTCGCCACCTTGGCCGAGGGCCACGAACCGGGCCGCGGGTCTGTCCGCGGGACGGGTGCCCGCCCTACGATGGCCGCCTCAGCGCCGACGCCGCCGAGCGCCGGCCCCGCGACGTGGAGGTCAGCATGACCGGTCGAGTCGTCCACTTCGAGATCCCCTTCGAGGACAAGGAACGGGCCAAGCGCTTCTACGGCGAGATCTTCAACTGGACCTTCGACGAGATGCCCGAGCTCGACTACGTCGGGGTGTCCACCGGCCCGGCGCGCGAGGACGGCATGCCGGACGAGCCGGGCTACATCGGTGGCGGGATGACGCAGCGTCAGGGCGCCAACACCGCCCCGATCATCGTGCTCGCCAGCGCCGACATCGACGCCGACCTCGCGCGGGTGGAGTCGAACGGGGGAGCGGTGCTCGAGCCGAAGTCGCCGGTGGCCGAGATGGGTTTCGCCGCGTACTTCACCGACTCCGAGGGCAACGTCGTCGGGCTCTGGCAGAGCGCCTGACCGGACACGTCCGGCCTGGTCCGCCGGCAGGGCCCGGCCCGTGCGACGAGCGCGGCCCGGCTGTGCCCGACCCTCGCACGCCTGCGCGCGCGGGTGCTCTCTGGTGGGATGCTGCGGGGACGCGATGATCGTCGGAACGGAGACACCATGCGACCACACGAACCGGCCCTCGGGCCGGCGGGACGTGGCAGGGCCTGGAGACCGTGGTGAGACGACAGGCGCCCCGGCCCGCGGAGCTCCGCGAGCTCCTTCAGCTCAAGCGCCCCACGTTCGACGCGCGACGGCGGCGACTGGAGGCCGCCCTCACCATCGAGGACCTGCGGCGCATCGCCAAGCGGCGCACGCCGGCCGCGGCGTTCGACTACACCGACGGTGCCGCGGAGGACGAGCTGTCGCTGAAGCGGGCCCGCCAGGCCTTCCGGGACGTCGAGTTCCACCCCGCGATCCTGCGCGACGTCTCCCACGTCGACACCTCGACCACCGTGTTCGGCGGCCCGTCCGCGCTGCCCTTCGCCATCGCCCCCACCGGCTTCACCCGCCTCATGCACACCCAGGGCGAGCACGCCGGGGCGGCCGCCGCCGGGGCGGCGGGCATCCCCTTCACCCTCTCCACGCTCGGCACCGCGACCATCGAGGACGTCCGCGCCGCCAACCCCCACGGGCGCAACTGGTTCCAGCTCTACGTGATGAAGCAGCGCGAGATCTCCTACGGCCTCGTCGAGCGCGCGGCGCAGTCGGGCTTCGACACGCTGTTCTTCACCGTCGACACGCCCGTGGCCGGTGCCCGGCTGCGCGACACCCGCAACGGCTTCTCCATCCCGCCCCGGCTCACCGTCCGCACCGTGGCGAACGCCGTCCCGCGCCCCTGGTGGTGGGTCGACTTCCTCACGACGCCGAAGCTCGAGTTCGCCTCCCTGTCCTCCACCGGGGGGACTGTCGGAGAGCTGCTCGACTCGGCCATGGACCCGTCGATCACGTGGGCCGACCTCGAGACGATCCGCTCGATGTGGCCCGGCCGGCTCGTCGTCAAGGGCGTGCAGACGGTCGCCGACGCGCGGCAGCTCGTCGACCACGGGGTCGACGGGATCGTGCTGTCCAACCACGGCGGGCGCCAGCTCGACCGCGCGCCGGTGCCCTTCCACCTGCTGCCGGAGGTCGTGCGCGAGGTGGGCCGGCACACCGAGGTCGCCGTGGACACGGGGATCATGAGCGGTGCCGACGTCGTCGCCTGCCTCGCCCTCGGGGCGCGGTTCACGATGGTGGGCCGGGCCTACCTCTACGGCCTCATGGCCGGGGGACGCCAGGGCGTGGACCGGGCGATCGAGATCCTCGCCGGGCAGGTGGTGCGCACGATGAAGCTCCTCCAGGTGACGTCGGTGGAGGAGCTCGGTCCCCAGCACGTCACCCAGCTCCAGCGACTGGTGCCGCGGCGGCTGCCGGGAGGCGACCGGTCGCCGATCTGAAGCCGACAGGGGTCGTCGCTAGTCCGGTTGTCCGACGTCGAGCAGCCGCAACGCCACCCGCAGCGTGTCCCCGACCTCCAGGCCCTCGGCCCGGCGCACGGCCCGCTTCACCGGGAGGACGTAGGTGCGTGCCGCGGCCGACGGGAAGAGCGAGGTCCGCCACGTCGTCGTCCCGACGGTCACCTCGACCCGCACCGACCCGAACCCGCGGGTGAACCCCTCGGCGCGCTCGAGCACCTCGTCCGCGAGCTCCGGCGGGAGCGACACGAACGTCCAGGCGTCGGTCGCCCGGGCGTCCCACAGCCACAGCTCGGCGTCGAACTCGAGGGCGGCCATCAGCCCACCCAGCGCCGCACGAACGCGTTGGTGAACTTCCGCTCCGGGTCGAGCGTGCGGGCGAGGTCGAGGAAGTCCGCGCGCCGCGGGTAGAGCCCGCGCACCCGGGCCGGGTCGGCGGCGGACACCTTGCCCCAGTGGGGCCGGCCGCCGAGCGGGGCGAACGCCGCCTCGACGAGCGGCAGCACCGCCGCCACGCGCTCGACGTCGCGCACGAGGGTGAGGTGGACGGCGACGCACGGCTGGTCGTGCATCGGGCTCAGCCAGGCGCGGTCGGCCGCCACCGAGCGCACCTCGCAGACCTGGAGGAGCCCGGCGAGCGGGCGAGCCAGGCCGGCGAGGGCGCGCAGCGCGGCGCGTGCCTCCTCGCGCGGCACGAGGTACTCGCACTGGATCTCGGCGCCGGCGCTGGGCATCCCCTCCGCCCGGAAGTGGGGGAGGCGGTCCGCCGCGGGGCCGGGGACCCCGCCCTGCGGGGTGCAGTTCGCCGGGTCGACGCCCGGGATGGGGTGGACGGGGGAGGTGAGCGCCTTGGCCCCGAGCACCTCCTCGGGCATGCCCTCGTCCGCCAGCCGCTTGACCCACACCGTCTCGACGTCCGGGCCCCGGAGCGTGGTGAAGCAGCTGACCGAGTAGCCCAGCGCGCTGACCTCGTCGAACGCCTCGACGAGCCCGGCGAGGGGGAGGGGGCCGTAGACGGTCTGCGCGACGTCGAACGCGGGCACCGTCGCCAGCGTCACGCCGTGGACGAGGCCGAGGGCGCCGAGGGAGACGGTCGCGCCGTCGAGGACGTCGCCGTCGGTGTCGCGGTGCAGCCGGCGCTCGGTGCCGTCGGCGAGGAGGAGGTCCAGCCCGACCACCGAGGCCGCGAGCACCGGGTTGCCGGTCCCCGAGCCGTGGGTGGCGGTCACCACCGCCCCGGCGACCGTGATGTGGGGCAGGGAGGCGAAGTTCGGCAGGGTCCGGCCGTGGTCCGCGAGGAACAGGGCGAGGTCCGCGTAGCGCGTGGCCGCCGGGACCCACACGTGCCCGGTGGCGGGGTCGAGGCGGGGTTCGGGGCCGCCGGTGAGGTCGTCGGGGCCGGTCCTGCTGCCCGGGTGGCGGTAGGCGAGGCGGTCGAGGCTGACGAGCGCCCCCTGGGAGTCCGCGGCGTCGTTGAACCCGTGCCGGCTGCCCAGGGCGCGCACGTGCCGGGAGCGGGCGACGACGTCGGCGGCCTCGTCGAGGGAGCCCGGGTGCACGAGCGTGCCCGCGTAGGCGCGGTTGCCGGCCCAGGTCAGCAGCGGTTCCACCCGCACACGCTAGCCGGACACGCGTCGCCGTGTCGGTGGGTCGCCGTAGGGTGGCAGCGTCCCAGGGGAAGGAGGCCGGCCGTGCTGCACGTCCACCGGTCCGAGCGCGCCGACGCGCTCGTCGCGCCGCTCGCCGCCGTGCTCGCCGAACCGCCCGCGGACCCCTTCGCCCCCGACGTCGTGGCCGTGCCCACCCGCGGGGTCGAGCGCTGGCTCGCCCAGCGCCTGTCCCACCACCTCGGCGCGGGACCGGGCGACCGGGCCGGCGTGTGCGCGAACGTGTCCTTCGACCCGCCCGCCCGGCTCGTCGCCACCGCCCTCGCCGGCGTGCTCGCCCGCGACCCGGACGAGGACCCCTGGGACCGCGAGCGGCTCACCTGGCCGGTCCTCCAGACGCTCGACGCCGCCGCGCGCGAGCCGTGGTTCGCCCCGGTCGCCCGCTACCTCGGCGAGGAGGACGACGAGCTGCGCCGCGGCCGGCGCCTCGCCCTCGCCGGGCGCCTCGCGGGCCTGTTCTCCCGCTACGCCGCCCAGCGGCCGGACCTCCTCACCGCCTGGGCCGCCGGCCGCGACGAGGACGGCGCGGGCGCGCCCGTTCCGGCCGACCTCGCCTGGCAGCCCCGGTTGTGGCGGCAGGTGCGGGCCGCGGTCGGCGAGCCGAGCCCGGCCGAACGGCTGCCCGACGCCCTCGCCGCGCTGCGCGCGCGGCCGGACCTGGCCGCCCTGCCCGCCCGGCTCTCCGTCTTCGGGCCGACCCACCTGCCCGAGGCCCAGCTGCGGGTGCTCGAGGCGCTGGCCGAGCACCGCGAGGTCCACCTGTGGCTGCCGCACCCGTCCCCGGCGCTGTGGCAGGCCGCCGCGCCGCGGGCGGCGCGGCCGCTGCGGCGGGTGGAGCACCGCTCCCCGGCGCGCCACCCGCTGCTCGCCTCCCTCGGTCGCGACGTCGCCGAGCTCGGTCACCGGCTGCGCGGCGTGGCCGGCAGTGACGAGCACCACCCCGCCCCCGCGCCGCCCGCCACCCTGCTCGGTGTCCTCCAGCGCGAGCTCCGCGCCGACTCCCCGGGCACGGCCCAGCACCTCCTCGCGCCGGACGACCGCAGCGTGCAGGTCCACGCCTGCCACGGCCGGGCCCGGCAGGTCGAGGTGCTCCGCGAGGTCCTCGTCGGCCTGTTCGCCGACGACCCCGGCCTCGAGCCGCGCGACGTCCTCGTCATGTGCCCGGACATCGAGGCCTACGCCCCGCTCCTCGCCGCGACGTTCGCCCCCGTCCCCGAGGGGGAGACACACGCCCACCCGGGCCGGTCCTTCCGGGTGAGCCTGGCCGACCGGTCCCCGCGCCAGGTCAACCCGCTCCTCGACCTCCTCGCCACCCTCCTCGAGATGGCCGACGGCAGGGTCACCGCCTCCGAGGTGCTCGACCTCGCCGCCTCCGCGCCCGTCCGCCACCGCCTCGGCCTGGACGACGCCGACCTCGCGAGGCTGCGCGAGTGGGCGGTGCAGGCCGGCGCCCACTGGGGCGAGGACGTCACCCGCCGCGCCCGCTTCGGGCTGCCCGACCTGCGCCAGGGCACCTGGGACATGGCCCTGGACCGGATCCTCCTCGGGGCAGCCATGGCGGAGGAGGACCACCGGTTCGTCGGCGCCGCGCTCCCGCTCGACGACGTCGACAGCACCGACATCGAGCTCGCGGGCCGCCTGGCCGAGCTGCTCGACCGGCTCGCGGCGGTGCTCGCCCGGCTCACCGGCACCCGCCCGCTCACGGTCTGGCTCGATGCCCTCGAGGACGCCCTCACCCTCCTCGCCGAGACCGCCCCGGAGGATGCCTGGCAGGAACCGCACGCGCGCGCCGTCCTCGCCGACGTCCGCGTCGCCGGGGCCACGCACGAGGGCACCGACCTGCGACTGCCCGATGTCCGGGCCCTGCTGGGCAGGAGGCTTCGCGGACGCCCCACCCGGGCCGGCTTCCGCACCGGCGCGCTCACCATCTGCTCCCTGGAGCCGATGCGCGCCGTCCCGCACCGCGTCGTGTGCCTCCTCGGCCTCGACGACCGCGCCTTCCCGCGCCGCGCCACCGCCGAGGGCGACGACCTCCTCCAGCGCGCCCCGCTCGTCGGGGAGCGCGACCGGCGCAGCGAGGACCGGCAGATCTTCCTCGACGCGATCACGGCGGCGCAGGAGCGCCTCGTCCTCCTCCACAGCGGCGCCGACGACCGCACCGGTGCCATGCAGCCGCCCGCCGTGCCCGTCGGTGAGCTGCTCGACGCCCTCGCGGCCGCCACCGTCGTCCCGGAGGGTGGCAGCGTGCGCGACCACGTCGTCGTGCACCACCCGCTGCAGCACGTCGACGAGCGCAACTTCACCGGCGGCGCGCTCGGACGACCCGGTCCGTTCAGCTTCGACGTCCTCGCCCATCGCGCAGCGCTGGCCGCCCGTGCGCCCCGCGCCGGGCGCGCCCCCTTCCTCAGCGCGCTGCTGCCGGCCGAGCCGCCCGCCGCGGACCTCGACCTCGACGACCTCGTCGCGGCCCTCGAGCACCCGGTCAAGTGGTTCCTGCGCGAGCGGCTGGGCGTGTCCCTCGCCGGCGAGGTCGATGACGTGGCCGACGAGCTGCCCCTGGAGCTCGGGCCGCTCGACACGTGGCAGCTCGGTGACCGGCTGCTCGCCGCCGGGCTGGCCGGGGTGGACCCGGTCCACGCCCTCAACGCGGAGTGGCGCCGCGGGCAGGTCCCGCCCAAGGAGCTCGGCCGCGCCGTCCTCCTCGACGTCGCGGGCCGGGTCGAGCCGCTCGCCGCCGTCGCGCGGCAGCGCGCCACCGGGGAGGCGCGCGCCGTGGACGTCGCCGCCGTCCTGCCCACCGGCCAGGTCGTGTCCGGCACCGTGCCCGGCGTCCACGGCGACACGGTCGTGCGCGCCGTCTACTCCAGGCTCGGTGCCAAGCACCGGCTGCGGGCGTGGGTCCAGCTGCTCGCCCTCGCCGCCACCGATCCCGGCCGGCAGTGGCGCGCCGTGACGATCGGCCGGCCCCCCGGCACCCGCCCCGGCGCCGCCCTCGCCGAGCTGCGGGCACCGGCCGACCCGGCCGCCCACCTCGCCCGGCTCGTCGAGATCCGCGAGCTCGCACGACGCGAGCCGCTGCCCCTGCCGGTCGCCACCGCGAGCGTGTACGCGACCTCGCGGCTGGCGGGCAACACCGTCGAGCAGGCTCTCGAGGACGCCGAGCGCACGTGGCGCGAGTCCTACGAGTCCGTCGACGCCCACCACGCCCTGTGCTGGGGGGAGGGGGCCTCGCTCCGCCAGGTCGCCGGTGAGGCGGGCGAGGCCGAACGGGCCTGGGGGAGTGAGGAACGGCTGCGGCTGGGGGCCCTCACCCGGCGTGTCTGGGACCCGCTGCTCGACCACGAGGAGATGGCACGCGCATGAGCTCCCTCCAGGTCCGGCCCGACGTCTTCGACGTGTGCGGCGCGCTGCCCAGCGGCACCACCGTCCTCGAGGCGAGCGCCGGCACCGGCAAGACGTGGACGATCGCCGCCCTCACCACCCGCTACGTCGCCGAGGGCGTGGCGAGCCTCGCCGAGGTCCTCGTCGTCACCTTCGGGCGGGCCGCCACCTCCGAGCTGCGCGACCGCGTCCGCGAGCGGCTCGTCGGCACGGCCCGCGCCCTGCGCGAGCCCGGCGCCCGGGACGCGGATGACCCCGTCGTGCGCCACCTCGCCGCGGTCGACGACGCCGAGCTCGTCCGCCGCCGCGCGCGCCTGGACGCCGCCGTCGCCGACTTCGACGCCGCCACCATCACCACGACCCACGGGTTCTGCGAGCAGATGCTCACCTCCCTGGGGATCGCCGCGGACGTCGACCCGGACACGTCGTTTCTCGCCGACCCGGGCGACCTGCGCGAGGAGGTCGTCGCGGACCGCTACCTCCAGCGCTACAGCCGCGACCCCCACCCGCCGCTCACCGTCGCCGCCGCCCGCGAGGTGGCCCGCGCCGCCGTCGGGGACCCGCACGCCGCCCTCGCCCCCGCCGACGCGCCGCCCGACTCCCTGCCCGGGCACCGCCACGCCTTCGCCCGCGACGTCGTCGCCGAGGCCGCCCGGCGCAAGCGGCAGCGGCGGCTGCGCGACTACGACGACCTCCTCCTCGTCCTGCGCGACGCCCTCACCGACCCGGTCACCGGGCCGGCCGCCAGTGAGCGGGTCCGCTCGCGCTACTCCCTCGTCCTCGTCGACGAGTTCCAGGACACCGACCCCGTCCAGTGGGAGATCCTGCGCACCGCCTTCCACGGCCACCGCACCCTCGTCCTCATCGGCGACCCCAAGCAGGCGATCTACGCCTTCCGCGGCGGGGACGTCGTCACCTACCTCGCCGCCCGCGCCGAGGCCACCGCGACCGCCACCCTCGGGCGGAGCTGGCGCGCGGACGAGCCGCTCCTGCGCGGCCTGGACACCCTCTTCGACGGCGCCGCGCTCGGCGACCCGGACATCCTCGTGCGGCCCGTCGACGCCGAGCACACCGGGCGGCGTCTGGTCGGCGGCGCGCCCGTGCGCATCCGGCAGGTGACCCGCGAGCCCTTCGGCAAGCGCGGCAACCGCAACCCCGCCGTCGCCCAGGTGCGCGAGCTCATCGCCGCCGACGTCGCCGCCGACGTCGTCCGCCAGCTCGAGG
This sequence comes from Georgenia sp. 311, assembly GCF_006151955.1. Lineage (NCBI taxonomy): Bacteria > Bacillati > Actinomycetota > Actinomycetes > Allobogoriellales > Allobogoriellaceae > Georgenia > Georgenia sp. 311. The sequence goes on from NZ_VDFS01000052.1 coordinate 110,546, forward strand.
ACACCCGGCTGGGGACCGGCCACGGAACACGGTCCCTCGCGCCCGGCGACGTCGCCGTCCTGTGCCGCCGCAACGCCGACGCCGCGGCGGTGCGCGACGCGCTCGTCGCCGCGGGGGTGCCCGCCGTCGTCTCCGGGCTCTCCAGCGTGTTCGGCACGCCCGCCGCCCGCGACTGGCTCGCCCTCCTCACCGCCCTCGAGCAGCCCGGTCACGCCGGGCGCACCGCCGCGCTCGCGCTCACCCCGTTCGTCGGCTGGGACGCGCGCAGACTCGCCACTGCCGGCGACGACGAGCGCGACCGGCTCGCCGACACCGTCCGACGCTACGCCGAGCTCCTGTCCGGCGGGGGAGTGGCCGCCCTCGTCGAGGCGCTGCAGGCCGACGGGCTCGCCGGCCGGCTGCTCGCCGGCACCGACGGGGAGCGCCGGCTCACCGACGTGCGCCACGTCGGCCAGCTCCTCCACCTCGCGGCCGTCGAGAACCGCTACGGCGTCGCCGCCCTCACCGACTGGCTGCGCAGCCGCGTGTCCGAGGCGCCGGAGGACTACGCCGAGGAGCGCAGCAGACGGCTGGAGACCGACGCCGCCGCCGTCCAGGTCGTCACCATCCACGCGAGCAAGGGCCTGGAGTTCCCGGTCGTCTACGTCCCCTACGAGTGGGACCGCTTCGAGTCGCGCACCCCGGCCGTGCTGCGCCTGCACGACGACGACGGCCGCCGGGTCCTGCACGTCGGTGGCAGCGAGGACCCGGCCTACCCGGCGTTGCGCGAGCGGCACGCCGAGGAGGAGCGCGGGGAGGACCTGCGCCTGCTCTACGTCGCCCTCACCCGCGCGGCCTGCCAGGTCGTCACCTGGTGGGCGCCCACCCGCAACTCCGCGTCCGGGCCGCTGAGCCGGCTGCTCCTCGCCGAGCGGGCGCCCGGCGAGGTCCCTCCGCGCACCGTCCCCACCCCGGCCGACGACGTCGTCGCCGCGCGCCTGGCCGCGCTGGCCGAGCGGTCGGGCGGCACGGTCGCGGTCGAGCCGGTGACCGCCGCCCCCGCCCCGGGCCGCTGGGTGCCGCCCGCCGGCGAGCCGCCCGCGCTGTCGGTCGGGACGCTGCGCCGGTCGGTCGACCAGACGTGGCGGCGGCTGTCCTACTCCGGCCTCACCGCCGCCGCGCACGAGTGGCTGCACGCGGGTGGGCCCGAGCCCGAGTCGCCGGGCACCGTCGACGAGGTGGACGTCGACGTCACCGGGTCGGCGGTGACGCCGGCCGAGGAGGCTGCCCGGGAGATCTCGCTGCCCCTGGGCGACATGCCCGCGGGCACGACCTTCGGCACCCTCGTCCACGACGTCCTCGAGCACGTCGACACCGCCGCCCCCGACCTCCTCGCCGAGCTCCGCCGCCGGTGCGCCGAGGGCATGCGGATGCCCGGGGTCGAGCCCGAGGAGCTCGCCGAGGCGCTCCTCGCCGTCCTGCGCACCCCGCTCGGCCCGGCCGCCGGCGGGCGCACCCTCGCGGACGTCGCGCCCGGCGACCGGCTCCCCGAGCTCTCCTTCGAGCTGCCGCTCGCCGGCGGGGACGCCCCGACCGGCGCCGGGGCCACCCTGCCCGACCTCGCCGCGCTGCTGCGCCGCCACCTGCCGGCGGACGACCCGCTCGCCCGCTACGCCGACCTCCTCACCGGGCTCGGTCCCGCCCACCTGCGCGGGTACCTCACCGGGAGCATCGACGCCGTCCTGCGGGTTCGGGACGAGACCGGGGAGCCGCGCTACCTCGTCGTCGACTACAAGACCAACCGGCTCGCGCCGTGGGACGAGCCGCTCACCGCGTGGCACTTCCGGCCGGCCGCCCTCGCGGAGGCGATGATGGCCGCCCACTACCCGCTGCAGCTGCTCCTCTACCTCGCGGCGCTGCACCGCTACCTGCGCTGGCGCCAGCCGGGGTACGACCCCGCCCGGCACCTCGGCGGCGGCCTGTACCTCTTCGTCCGCGGGATGAGCGGCCCGCACGCCCCGGTGCTCGGCGAGGCGCCCACCGGGGTCATGGCGTGGCGGCCGCCGGCCGCGCTCGTCGTCGAGCTCTCCGACCTCCTCGAGGGGCAGCGGTGAGCGCCGTGAGGGAGTGGGCCGGGGGACCGCCCACCGACGGCGACGCCCGCCTCGCCATCCGGGCCCCGGACCTGCTGCGACGGCACAACACCGCCGGCACCGTCTCGGCCGCCGACGTGCACGTCGCCCGGCGGCTCGGGCGGCTCACCGGGGAGGCCGACGAGCGGGTGCTCCTCGCCGTCGCCCTCGCCGTGCGCGCCGTGCGCGGCGGCTCGGTGTGCGTGCGCCTGGACGAGCTCGACGCCCTGGCCGCCGAGTGGGACGCCGGCCCCGGCCCCGCCGCCGAGCTCCCCGAGCCGGACGCGTGGCACGCGGCGGTCACGACCAGCCCGCTCGTCGCCGTCGGGGTGGACGGCCCGGCCGACCGGCCCGCCCGCTGGGTCGACGGACGGCTCTACCTCGACCGGTACTGGCGCGACGAGCAGCTCGTCCGTCGCGAGGTCGACGCCCGGCTCGCCGCACCGCTCGCCGCACCGCCCCCGAGGCTGGGCGAGACGGTCCGCCGGCTCTTCCCCGCGCCGGCCGACGCGCGCCAGCGCCTGGCCACCGCCGCCGCCGTGACGAGCCGGCTCACCGTCCTCACCGGCGGGCCGGGCACCGGCAAGACGACGACCGTCGCCCGGATGCTCGCCGCCCTCCAGGCGACCGTCGGCCCCGGGCTGCGGACCGCGCTCGCCGCGCCCACCGGCAAGGCTGCGGCCCGGCTCCACGAGTCGGTCCGCGCAGAGCTCGCCCGCCTCGGTCCGGCCGACCAGGCCGCGGTCGGCAGCCCCGAGGCGATGACCATCCACCGGCTGCTCGGGTGGCGCCCGGGCAGCTCGACGAGGTTCCGGCACCACGCGCGCCACCACCTGCCGCACGACGTCGTCGTCGTCGACGAGACCTCGATGGTGTCCCTGCCCCTCATGGCGCGGTTGCTCGAGGCGCTGCGGCCCGACGCCCGGCTCGTCCTCGTCGGCGACCCGGACCAGCTCGCCTCGGTCGAGGCCGGGGCGGTGCTCGGCGACCTCGTCGCCCGCCCGGCCGTCGCGGACGCGCTGCCCGGCGCGCTGCGCGCCGTCCTGCCCGGCGACCTGCCGGCCGACGGGCCCGCGCTCGGCGCGCTGCGCAACGGCGTCGTGCGACTGGAGACCGTCCACCGCTTCGAGGCCGGCATCGCCGCCCTGGCCGAGGCCGTGCGCGCCGGTGACGTCGACGCCGCCCTCGGTGTGCTGCGGGCGGGCCTGCCGGACGTCGAGCTCGTCGAGCCGCGCGGCGAGTGGCCGTCGGACGCCGACGTCGCCGGGCTGCGCGCGGACGCGGTGGCCGCGGGGGAGCGGGTGCTCGCCGCCGCCCGGGCCGGGGACGAGCGGGCTGCCCTGGCGGCGCTCGAGGAGCACCGGCTGCTCCTCGCCCACCGGCGCGGGCCGGCGGGCGTGGCGCACTGGGCCGAGCAGGTCGAGGACTGGGTGACCGAGGCCGCCCACCTCACCCCCGAGGGGCCCTGGTATCTGGGGCGCCCGCTGCTCGTCACCGCCAACGACCGGGGCACCGGCCTGTACAACGGCGACACCGGCGTGCTCGTCGCCGACGGCGCGGGCGGCGTCGTCGCCGTCCTCGGGGACCCGGACGAGCCGGTGCGCGTCCGCCCGCACCGCCTCCCGCCGGTGGAGACCGTCCACGCGATGACCGTCCACCGCGCCCAGGGCAGCCAGTTCGCCACCGTCTCCCTCGTCCTGCCCGAGCCTGCCTCCCCGCTGCTCACCCGTGAGCTGCTCTACACCGCGGTGACCCGAGCCCGGCGCAAGGTCCGGGTGGTCGGCAGCGAGGAGGCCGTCCGCGCCGCCGTCGCCCGCCCCGTCCGCCGCGCCAGCGGTCTCATGCACCCCCAGTAGGACCCCGGCCCGCGCCCCATCCCGCCGAGCGCTGGATCCTGCACGGGCTGGGCGTGCGGGAGACGGGGACGCCTCAGGGCGTCGTGAGGTGGAGGAGGACGAGCTGCTCGGGGTTGAGGACGGGGGCCTGGACCCCGACGGCGGCGAGCACGCGACCGGTGAGCACGGCCGGCTCGTCCCACCACGGCGCGGGCCCGTGGCCGGCGCGGCCCGTGGTGACGTCTCCGGGTGGCAGCGGCGCCACCCGGTAGGTGAGGTCGTCGGCGAGCCCGGGCAGCCGCACGCGCCCCACCGGTGAGGCCACCGGCGTACGCGCCTGGACGACGGCGAAGATCGCCTCCCGCCGGTCCGGCGCGACGACGCCGTGCACCCACAGCGACGGCTCCTGGTGGTCGGCGTGGACGACGGTCCCGGTGTGGAGCAGCCGGCGGTGACGCTTGTGCGCCGCAACCCACTCGGCGAGCCGTTCGCGCTCCTGCGGGCTCGCCGTCCGCACGTCCCACTCGATGCCGAGGTGGGAGAAGAACGCCGTCCCCGCCCGGAAGTCGAGGCTGTGCGCGCGGCCCGTCGCGTGGCTCACCGGCGAGCCGATGTGCGAGCCGATGAGCTCGGGCGGGATCAGCAGCCGCGTGCCCGTCTCGATGAGCTGGCGCTCGAGCGGGTCGATGCAGTCCGAGGCCCACACGCGGTCGGTGCGCGCGAGGATGCCGAGGTCGGCGCGGCCCCCACCGCCGGCGCACGACTCGATCTCCAGGCCGGGGTGCGCCGCCCGCACCTCCTCGAGCAGGCGGTAGACCGCCAGGGTCTGCTCGTGCGCCCCCGCCCGCCCGGTCGGCTGGTGCCCCGGCTCGACGAGGTCGCGGTTGTAGTCCCACTTGACGTAGTCGATCTCGTGCTCGGCGAGCACCGCGAGCAGCCGGGTGCGCACGTGGTCGTACGCCGCGGGGTTCGCGAGGTCGAGGACCTGCTGGTGACGGGCCGGCACCGGCACCCGGCCCCCGGCGGACAGGATCCAGTCCGGGTGGGCGCGGTAGAGGTCGGAGTCGGGGTTGACCATCTCCGGCTCGAACCACAGCCCGAACTGCATGCCGAGCGCGTGGACGTGGTCGACGAGGGGGGCCAGGCCCTGCGGCCACACGTCGGGGGAGACGTACCAGTCGCCCAGGCCGGAGGTGTCGTCCCGGCGCGAGGCGAACCAGCCGTCGTCCAGGACGTAACGCTCGACGCCGATCGCGGCCGCGACGTCGGCGAGCTCGGACAGCCGCTCGAGGTCGTGCCCGAAGTACACGGCCTCCCACACGTTGAGCGTCACGGGCCGCGGGGAGCGGGGGTGCTCGGGCCGGGCACGCAGGAATCGGTGGAAGCGCTCGGCGAGCTCGTCCAGACCCTCACCGTGCGAGGCGTACACCCAGGGTCCGGTGTAGGTCTCGCCCTCGGCGAGCCGGACCTCCCCGGCGAGGAGGAGCTCCCCGCCGGCGAGCATCGAGCTGCCGAGGTTCGTCCGCTCCGCGTAGCACCGGGTGTTGCCCGACCAGGCGACGTGGACCGCGTGCACCTCACCGGACCGGTGGCCGAACCCGGCGACCCCCGCGGCGAGCACGAGGCTCGCGTCGTGCCCGCGCGCCCGGCGTGACTCGCGCAGGTGGGTGCCGAGGGTGAGCTCGTGGCGCTGGACGGCCCGCTCGCGCAGGTGCCTGCCGGTGAGGTCGAGGACCTCCGCCGCCGAGCGCGGCACCGGCAGCGCGAGGTCGAGGGAGCCGACGTCGAACACCCCCGGTGCCTCGTTCCGCAGCGACGCGCGCATCCGCAGCAGCCCGGAGGGCAGCAGCTCCAGGACGATCCCGATGCGCAGCCCCGCGACGTCGTCGGCCGCCTCCACCCGCACCCGGGCGGCGACGTCGTCCTGCGGCGCCGGGTCCTGGACCTCGAGGGACCGCACGACGAAGGCCGTGCTGAAGTCGGTGCCGGCGCGGTGGCCGGTGAGGCCGGGGGTCCCCATCCAGCCGCTCGAGTGCTCGGCGAGGAGCGCGAGGGGGACGACGACGTCGAGCTGGCCCGAGACGAGCGGCGGCTCGCTCACCCGGACGAGGTCGACGAGCACGTGGCGGTCGACGTCGCCCAGGTCGGGTCCCCAGTGCAGGACCTGGGGCAGCGCGGTGCCGGCGGTGGCGAGGACGACCGACGTCCCGCCCGCGCGCAGGTGGTGGACCGTCCCCGCGTTGCTCACCCGGCCGTTGTACCGCGCCTCACCGCCGGCCGCACGGGCGCGCAGGCCAGGGCCGGGCCCTCCGGTGGCGGGCGACACCCGTCCTCGGATAATGGGCATCGTCCAAGGCAGGGCTGCTTCCGGGGGGACCGCAGTGACCAGAGCGACGCGCACCGTGGCGGCCGGGGCCGTCGTGGCCTCCCTCGCGCTCGCGGCCTGTTCCGGAGCCTCGGGCGAGGGCCGCACCGAGATCGTCTTCTTCCAGTTCAAGCCGGAGGCGGTGGACTTCTTCACCGAGGCCGCCGCCCGCTTCGAGGAGGAGAACCCGGACATCCGGGTGACGGTGGACAACGTGCCGAGCGCGGAGACCGCGATGCGGATCCGGCTCGTCAAGGAGGACGCGCCCGACGTCCTCACCTTCAACGGCAACGGCACCTTCGGGGAGTTCGCCTCCGCCGGGGTCTTCGCCGACTTCGCCGACAGCCCGCTGCTCGACGGCATCACCCCCGCCTACGTCGAGGTCGTCCAGAGCCTCGGGGCCGACACCCCGGGTGCCGTCAACGGCATCCCGTTCGCCGCCAACGCCTCCGGCGTCCTGTACAACGTCGAGCTGTTCGCCGAGCACGGGCGCGAGGTCCCGACGACGTGGACCGAGCTCATCGAGACCGCCCAGTACTTCGAGGGCGAGGGTATCTACCCGTTCTTCGGCATGCTCGCCGACGCGTGGACGGCGCAGTCACCGCTCGCCCCGCTCACCGCCCAGACGCAGCCCGAGGGGTTCTTCGAGGACCGGTTCGCGGGGGAGGTGACGTTCCTCGCCGGCTGGGCCGAGGCGATCGAGAAGGAGGGGACCCTCTTCGAGTACACGCAGCCCGACCCGGCGGCCTTCGGCTACGAGGAGGGCACCCGCGCGTTCGCGGCGGGGGAGTCGGCGATGCTCCTCATCGGCAGCTACGCCGTCCCGCAGATCCGCTCCTTCGACCCCGAGTTCACCGTCGGCACCTTCGCCCTGCCCGCCACCGACGACCCGGCACGCACGACGCTCGTCTCCGGCGTCGACGTCGTCCTGTCCGCCTCCGTGGACACGCCCCACCGCGAGGAGGTCGACCGGTTCCTCGCCTTCCTCCTCGAGCCCGAGCTCGTGGAGGAGTACGCCGAGCAGCAGGTCGCCATCCCCACCCTCGAGGGCCTGAGGAACGACGACCCGGCGCTCGCCGGCATCCAGTCCTACATCGAGGAGGGACGGATCGTGGGCTTCACCGACCACCAGTTCATCCAGGCCATCCCGCTCGGCCCGCTGCTCCAGCAGTACCTCATCGACCGCAACGCCGAGGCCTTCCTCGAGGGCCTGGACGACAACTGGGACCGCGTGGCGCAGCGCCGCACGTGGGGCCTGGGGGCGGTGGAGGACTCGTGACCACCTCGTCCACCCCCACCCGCGACGACGCAGCCGCCGACGCACCCGCCGGTCCGCCCACGACGCGCCGCGCCCGCGGGCTGGACCGGGCCTACTACTGGATGGTCCTGCCGGCGTTCGTGCTCTTCTTCGTCCTCCACACCATCCCGGTCCTCCAGGGCATCTTCTTCAGCCTCACCGACTCCCCGGGCTACGGCGCGTGGAAGTTCATCGGCCTGTCGAACTACGCGGCGCTCTTCTCCGACCCCCGCGTGGTCGACGCCTACCTCTTCACCTTCAAGTTCGCCGCGGTGACGACGGTGCTCGTCAACGTCATCGGGCTGCTCATCGCGCTCGGGCTCAACGCGCGGATCAGGCTGAAGAACACCCTTCGCGGGGTGTACTTCATCCCCTACGTGCTCGCGCTGCTCGTCATCGGCTACGTCTTCTCCTACATGCTCAACCAGTCGCTGCCGACGATCGGGCGGGCCCTGGGCATCGAGGCGCTGAGCAGCTCCCTGCTCGCCGACCCCGACCGCGCGTGGCTCGGCATCGTCGTCATGACGGTCTGGCAGGGCGCGGCGTTCACGATCATCATCTACCTCGCCGGCCTGCAGACCGTGCCCGCCGACCTGCACGAGGCGGCCTCGATCGACGGCGCCGGGCCGTGGCGCCGGTTCTGGAGCATCACGCTGCCGATGATCTGGGGCTTCTTCACGATCAACGTCGTCCTCGCGCTGAAGAACTTCCTCCAGGTCTTCGACCAGATCATCGCGATGACCGGCGGCGGGCCGGGCACGTCCACCGAGTCCATCGGCGTCCTCATCTACCGGGGCGGCTTCGAGGGCGGGGAGTACGGCTACCAGCTCGCCAACGCCGTCGTCTTCATGATCGTCATCGTCGCCTTCGCCTTCTTCCAGCTACGCGTCCTGCGACGCGAGGAGGTGAGCGCCTGATGTCCGCCGTCACCATGCCACCGCCGCGCCGCCGCCGCCGCGGCCGCCGCGCCGGGGGCGTCAACTGGTGGCTCACCGCGCTCCTGTGCGTGCTGTCCCTCACCGTGCTCGTCCCGCTGTACTTCACCGTCGTCACCGCCCTCAAGACGCCCGACCAGCTCGGCGGCACCGGGTTCTCCCTGCCCACCGAGTGGGCGTGGGGCAACTTCGCCGAGGCGTGGCGCACCATCGACTTCCCGGCCCGCGCGCTCAACACCGCGTTCATCACCGTGGGCGCCGTCGTCCTCACGCTCGTGACGAACTCGATGGTCTCCTACGCCATCGCCCGCCAGATGCACCGGCCGCTGTTCAAGGCGCTCTTCTACTACTTCATCGCCGCGCTGTTCATCCCGTTCCCGGTGCTCATGCTCCCGGCGGCGAAGCAGGCGGCGATCCTCGGGCTGGACAACCAGGCCGGGCTCATCCTGCTCTACACGGTCTACGGCCTGTCCTTCAACGTCTTCCTCTACACCGCCTACATCCGCTCGATCCCCGTCGAGCTCGAGGAGGCCGCGCGGATCGACGGCGCGAGCACGTGGGGCGTCTTCTGGAAGGTGGTTTTCCCGCTCCTGTCACCGATCAACGCCACCGTCGGCATCCTCACCTGCGTGTGGGCGTGGAACGACTTCCTCCTGCCGCTCGTCATCATCTCCGACCCCGACGGCGCGACGATCCAGCTCGCCCAGTACGTCTTCCAGGGGCAGTTCAGCGCCGACTACACCCTCGCGTTCTCCTCCTACCTCATGGCGATGCTGCCGCTGCTCGTGGTCTACCTCGTCGCCCAGCGGTGGGTGATCTCCGGCGTCACGCGCGGGGCGATCAAGTGACGCGCCGGGCGGCAGGACCATCGGCCCGGACCGGCTCATAACGCCCGCGAGACGATCCTCACGGGTCGAGGTCCGGCCCGTGCACCGGGGGCCACATCTGGAGGACGTCATGGAGATCGCGGGCAAGGTATTCGTCGTGACCGGGGGCGGCAACGGCATCGGACGCGCCGTCACCCTCGAGCTGCTCGCCCGAGGGGCCGAGGTCGCGGCCGTCGACATCGGGGAGGCCGCCCTCGCCGAGACCGCCGAGATGGCCCGCAGCACCCGGCTGAGCACCCACGTCGTCGACCTCGCGGACCGTCCCGCCGTCGAGGCACTGCCCGAGGCGGTCGTCGCCGCCCACGGCCAGGTCGACGGCGTGCTCAACGTCGCCGGCATCATCCAGCGCTTCGTCCCCGTCAACGACCTCGCCTACGAGGAGATCGAGAAGGTCATGGCGGTGAACTTCTGGGGCGTGGTCCACATGTCCAAGGCGTTCCTGCCGTACCTGCTCGAGCGGCCCGCCGCCAGCCTCGTCAACGTCGCGAGCATGGGCGGGCTGTCCCCGGTCCCCGGGCAGTCGACGTACGGCGCGAGCAAGGCGGCCGTCAAGCTGTTCACCGAGGGGCTGTACGCCGAGCTGCTCGAGACACCGGTCGCCGTCACGGTGATCTTCCCCGGCGCCATCGCCACGAACATCACGCAGAACTCCGGGGTGTCGATGGGGAGCAGCAGCGACGCGAGCGGGTCGAAGATGAAGCTGACGACGGCGCAGGAGGCGGCCCGCCAGATCGTCGCCGCCGTCGAGAAGGGCGCCTACCGGGCCACCATCGGCTCCGACGCCCGCATGGTCGACCGTCTCTCGCGGCTCATGCCGCGCCGCACGACCGAGCTCATCGCCAAGAAGATGAGCGCGCTGCGCGCCAAGCCCGAGGCGAGCTGATCAGCGGCGGCGGGTGAGCCGTCGCCGCAGCCGGGCGACGAGCCCCTGCCGCCCGTCCGGGTGGACCGCGGCGAGCGGCCGCAGGTGCGCGGTGCCGGCCGGGGGCACGTCCAGCTCGAGGTTCGCCACGACCTGGAGCCCCGGCCGGTCCTCCGGCCCACCGGCGACCCGGCCGCCGAGCCACTCGGTACGCAGCCGGCCGTCGGCGATCTCGAGCACCGCGAGGTTGTTGTCGAACCACGGGCCGGCGATCCCGTGCCACCGCCACGGCGGCTCGGCGATCCCGGCCAGGCGCAGCACCGTCCCCAGCGGCCGGGCGGCGTGCGAGCCGAGCGCCGCGAACGCGCGCAGCGCACCGGGCAGCGGGTTGCGGATGGGGGAGCACACGAGCTGGAGGATGCGGGAGCCGGACTCCCGGTGCACCTCGGTGATGTAGGAGAAGTGGACGTCACCGGAGAGGAACAGCACCGACGCCGGCGCCCCGCCGCGCCGACCCTCGGCGACCTCGGTGACCATGCCGACGACGGCGTCGAAGCTCTTCCCGAACGCCGCCCAGTGCTCGAGGTCGATCTCCTGGCGCACCTTCTCCCCGGCGCGCGCCGCCCGCCGTCCGAAGCGCCCCTCGGCCACCGCCTCGCTCAGCGCCTCGACCCGGTGCAGGCCCATCGGCAGGAGGAAGGGCAACGACGTCGCGACGAGCAGGTGCTCGACGTCGCCGGTGAGCCGTTCGTCGAGCCAGTCCTGCTCGGCGCGGTCGAGCATCGCGCGCTCACCCGGGTCCAGGGTGCGGGCCGCGCGCGAGTCGACGACGACGAGCCGGGAGCGCCCGAGGTCCTTGGTGTAGCTCCACCGGTAGCTCGCCGGTTCGACGTCGGCCCGCTCGGCGAAGGCGTCGAGCGCGTCGGTGAGGTCGACCTCGGCCGACGGGTCGGTGTCCTGCCGGCGCTGCAGCTCGCGCCACAGCGGGTCGGCGGCCCGCTCGGTCGGGGAGAGGTTCCCCAGGTGCTGGTGGACCCAGTAGGACCCGAGCGCCGCGACGATGCGCCCGTGCCACCAGGACGTCGCCGCCATCTGCGCCCGCCACGCGGCCGAGGTGTTCCAGTCGTCGCGCACGTCGTGGTCGTCGAAGATCATGAGCGAGGGCAGCCAGGACCACAGCCAGCGCAGCGCGGGCTCGCCCCAGGCGAGGCGGTACAGGTGCGCGTACTCCTCGTAGTCGGCGAGCTCCTCGCCGGGCTCCTCGGTGATGTCGCGCCTCGCCGCGATGAACTCCTGCATCGCCTCGCTCGTCGCGTCGGCGTACACCTGGTCGCCCAGGAGGAGGAGCAGGTCGGGGGCGGCGTCGAACGGCCCGGTCTCCCCGTCGGCGAGGGCGAGCGCGTAGGTGCGCAGGGCGTCGACGCCGTGGCTGAGGTGGTGGGTGGCGTCGTGCGGCACGCTCGTGCGGCACGAGCCGAACGCGAGCCGCACCGGGTCCCCGTCGCCCGGGGTCGTCACGGTGCTCGGGGGGAAGGGGGAGTCGGCCTCGGGCCAACGGACGACGTCGTCGAGGAGGACCTCGTACGTGGCGCGGCGCCCCGGCTCGAGGCCGGTGAGCTCGACGAGCGCGTAGTGGTGACCGTGGGCGGCGAACGTCGGCGCCCGCCACGTCGCGCCGTCGTCGGTGAGGCGGACGGTGACGGTCGCCGCGGCGTCGGTCTCGACCCAGACGGCGGCGGACGTCGGCTCGGTGCGGCGGAGCATGGGTCCGAGCACGAGGGAGGGGGCCATGGGCCAAGTGTGCCGCCCACGGGAGGTCCCCGGCCCTGTTCGGCGGCACGCGCGGCGCGGCGCGGGCAGGATGGCTGTCGAATCCGGGCGAGCCCGTTCGTGTACATGGTGAGACGCCGGACCGGCCGGCGTCCCGAGACACGGAGACGACGATGAGCCAGTACCTGCTGAGCATCTACCAGCCCTACGGCGAGACGATGGACCAGTTCCCGGGCGCCGAGGTCCTCGAGCCGATCATGCGCGAGGTCACCGCCCTCAAGGAGGACATGCGCCGCGAGGGCGTGTGGGTCTTCGACGGCGGCCTGCACGCCCCGACGACGGCCACCGTCCTGCGCACCCAGGGGGAGGACGTCGTGACGACCGACGGCCCGTTCGCCGAGGCGAAGGAGTACCTCGGCGGCCTCACGGTGGTCGACGTCCCCGACCTCGACGCCGCGCTCCACTGGGGCGGCCGGCTGGCGCGGGCGACGACCCTGCCGGTCGAGGTCCGGCCCTTCCAGGAGGGCTGAGTGGCCACGGCCGACGACGTCGCGGGGGTCTTCCGCGCGGAGTACGGCCGCGTGGTCGCCGCCCTGGTCCGCCGCCTCGGGGACATCGACCTCGCCGAGGAGGCGGCCCAGGACGCCTTCGTCATCGCCCTGGAGCGGTGGCCGCTGACCGGGCTGCCGCCCAGCCCGGCGGGCTGGCTCATCACCACGGCCCGCCGGCGGGCGGTCGACCGGCTGCGCCGCGAGGCCACCCGCGACGCGCGGCACGCCCAGGCCGCCCTGCTGCACACCCGTGAGGAGCCGGATGAGGAGGACACCGTGCCCGACGACCGGCTGCGCCTCGTCTTCACCTGCTGCCACCCCGCGCTGGCCCCGGAGGCGCAGGTGGCGCTCACCCTCAAGCTCCTCGGCGGGCTGACCACGGCCGAGGTGGCGCGCGCCTTCCTCGTCCGGGAGCCGGCGATGGCCCAGCGCCTCGTGCGCGCCAAGGCGAAGATCCGCGACGCGCGCATCCCCTACCGGGTGCCCCCGGACGGCGAGCTGCCCGGGCGGCTGCGCGCCGTGCTCGCCGTCGTGTACCTCGTGTTCAACGAGGGGTACGGCGCGAGCTCGGGGGAGCACCTCGTGCGCACCGACCTGTGCGCCGAGGCGATCCGCCTCGCCCGGCTGCTCGTCGAGCTCATGCCCGACGAGCCGGAGGCCCGCGGCCTGCTCGCCCTCCTGCTCCTCACCGAGGCCCGCCGTCCCGCCCGGACGGCGCCCGACGGCGCTCTCGTCCCGCTCGCGGAGCAGGACCGCTCACGGTGGGACGGGCGGCTCGTCGCCGAGGGGCAGGAGCTCGTGCGGCAGTGCCTGCGGCTCGGGCGGCCCGGGCCCTACCAGCTGCAGGCCGCGATCGCCGCCGTCCACTCCGACGCTCCCGACGCCGGACGGACCGACTGGCGGCAGGTCCTCGCGCTGTACGACCGGCTCCTCGCCCTCGCCCCCACGCCCGTCGTCGCGCTCAACCGGGCGGTCGCGCTGGCCGAGGTGGCGGGACCGGGGCCGGCGCTCGGGGTGGTCGACCAGCTCGCGCTGGAGGGGTACCACCCCTTCCACGCCGTGCGCGCGGACCTGCTGCGCCGGCTCGGCCGCGGGCCGGAGGCGGCGGTGGAGTACGCCGCCGCGGCGGGCCACGCCGGGAACGCCGCGGAACGCGACTTCCTCCGGGCGCGCGCCGCCGAGCTCTAGTCCGCCCAGCGGGCGACGACGACGGTGCGCACCTCACCGCCGCCGGTCTGCCGGACCTCGGTCCAGCCGAGGAACGGTCCGCCGCAGGTGAGCTCGCCGGTGTACGGGCCGAGCGGGAGGACCGACGCCGTGCCGCGCGCGGTGTCCAGCACATACACCGACTCCGGCGGCCCCTCGGCCTGCGGTGCCCAGACCACGCGCCCGTCACACACGACCGGGTGCGCGGCGTCGTGGGAGGGGTCACCTACGGCATGGAGTCCGTGCCCCTGCTCGCGCGGCTCTTCGCGGACGAGTCGCCCGGCAGCCCCGAGGGCTAGCGGCCGCCGCGGCGTCGGCCCGGAGGCCCCTGGCGTCGTGGTCCGCTGCGACCCCGTCCGCGACCGGGCTGGGCCACCCCGCCGCGGGCAGCGGACGGGCGCGGCTCCTCGCGGGGACGCGCGCCGTCGTCGACCGGCTGGCGCGAGCTGCGCTCGGTGCGCCCCCGGACGATGCCGATGAACGTCTCGACGCGCGGGTCCTCGTTGTCCACCAGCCAGGCGAGCCCGATGCCGGAGCCCTCCACCCCGGTGAGCGGCCGGTACCGGACGTCCTTGCGCTGGTGCAGGCGCGCCAGGGACATGGGGACGATGAGCACGCCCGCCCCGCTCGCGGCCACCTCGACGGCCTGCTCGAGGGTCATCGGGGGTGTCTCCACCCGTGTCCCGTCGCGGACCTCGTCGGCGACGGCGGCCCACGCGGGGCAGGTGGCCGGGTCCTGGAGGAGGTGCTCTCCGGCGAGGTCGGCGACGTCGAGCTCGTCGAACGCGGTGAGCGGGTGGTCCTTCGCGGCCACGACCACCGGGGCCTCGGTGTAGAGGGGGATGAGGTGGAGGCCCTCGCGCTCGAGCGGCAGACGCACGAAGCACACGTCCAGCTCGCCCCCGGTGAGCAGCTCGCGCTGCTCCTCGACCTCGACGAGCCGGGGCGCCAGCGGGGAGTCGGGCAGCCGCTCCTCCCACTTGCCCAGCCACTTGCCCGGACTCACTCCGGGGACGAAGCCGACTCGGAAAGGCTCGGCCATCGGGGCTCCTCAGCACGGGGACGGGACGTCGCGAGACTATCGGGCCGCCGCGTCCGCAGCGGCCGCGGACACCGGGCGCGGCGCGGCCGGGTCGGGCAGGATGACGGCCATGCTCATCGTCGAGGACCTCCTCCTGTGCCTGACCGCTGACGACACCGGACGCCTGCTCGTCTCCGGCCCCGAGGCGGACGTCGGCCTCGGCGGCGCGCTGCTCGTCGAGCTCGCCCTGCGCGAGCGGGTCACCGTGACGCCGGGACGCTCGGGGCGGCTCACCGTCCTCGACGCGAGCCCCACCGGCGAGCCGCTGCTCGACGACGCGCTCGCGACCCTCACGGCCAAGGAGGGGCGCCGGCCGCAGGGCGCGGTCACCGCCCTCGGCCGGGGGACCCGCGAGCAGGTCTACGCCCGGCTGGTCGAGGCCGGGATCCTCGACGCCGACGAGCGCCGCGTCCTCGGTCTGTTCCCCTCCCGCTCCTGGCCGACGGTGCAGCCCGCCCACGAGGAGTCCGTCCGCGCGCGGCTGGCGCAGGCGCTCGGCACCGGGACCACCGGCGACCCGCGTCTGGCCGCGCTCGTCTCCCTCCTGCTCGCCGTCGGCGCCGTCCACAAGGTCCAGCCGCCGGACTCCCTCGGCCTCACCCGGCGCGAGCTCACCGCTCGGGCACGCGGGATCGCGGAGGGGGAGTGGGCGGGCAGGGCGGTCCGTGACGCCATCGCGGGAGCGAACGCCGCGATCATGACCGTCCTCGGTGTCGCCGTCGCGAGTGCGGGTTCCGGCTCCGGCTCCTGACGGGCGGCCCGGGCGCCCCCGCGCAGCCGATATCCTGCGGGCATGGCCACGCCGCAGATGCTCAAGCCCCTGACCGCCGCACGCAAGCTCGGGGTGCTGCTCTCGGCGACCCCGGAGGACTTCCAGGGCCGGGACATCTCCCGCGAGGAGCTCGCCGAGCTGCAGGCCGACCCGCCCGAGTGGCTGCGTGACCTGCGCCGCAACGGTCCGCACCCGCGCCAGGAGGTCGCCCGCCGCCTCGGGGTGTCCGCCTCGGGGCTCGCCCGCGCCGGCGTCACCGAGCCGCTCACCACCGAGCAGATCAAGGAGCTCCTCGAGGCCCGGCCGGAGTGGCTGCGGGCCGAGCGGGAGACCCAGGCGAAGGTCCGTGCCGAGGAGGCGCGCCTCAAGGAGCGGCGGTCCGCGGAGGGCTGACCCCCTCCGGATGCCGACACCTGTCGGTTCTGCGAGTCTCGCCCGCATGAGTGAGACACAGGATCCGGACCGCAGCACGACCGACAAGCTCGCCGACGCCGCGGCGTCGGCCGCGCACGCCGCGAAGGACGCCGTCGCCGGCGTGGCGCACGCCGCCAAGGACGCGGCCGGGGGCATCCGCATCCCCGGCGCGCCGGGCAGCGAGCCGCCGACGGTGGCCGAGCCCACCGAGCCGCGTGAGCCGCTGCCGCCCAAGCCGGAGCAGCAGGCTCCTGCCCCGGTCTCACCGACCGGCCGCGACACCGGCGCGCCGCCGGACGCACGCGCCCAGGACGGCGCCTACCTGACGACGGCGCAGGGCGTGCGGCTGTACGACACCGCCCACTCGCTCAAGGCCGGCGCGCGCGGCCCGGTGCTCCTCCAGGACCACCACCTGCGCGAGAAGATCATGCACTTCGACCACGAGCGCATCCCCGAGCGCGTGGTCCACGCCCGCGGGACCGGTGCCCACGGTGTCTTCCAGTCCTACGGCAACGCCGCGCCCGTCACGCGCGCCGCGTTCCTCGCGGAGGGTGCCGAGACCCGGGTGTTCGTCCGGTTCTCCACGGTCCAGGGCTCGCGCGGCTCGGCGGACACGGTGCGCGACACCCGCGGCTTCGCGGTGAAGTTCTACACCGAGGAGGGCAACTTCGACCTCGTCGGCAACAACATCCCGGTGTTCTTCATCCAGGACGCGATCAAGTTCCCCGACGTCGTCCACGCGGTGAAGCCCGAGCCGGTCCGCGAGATCCCGCAGGCGCAGAGCGCCCACGACACCTTCTGGGACTTCGTCTCCATCCACACCGAGGCCCAGCACCACACGATGTGGCTCATGTCCGGGCGTGGCATCCCGCACACCTACCGCACGATGGAGGGCTTCGGCGTCAACACCTTCCGCCTCGTGGCCCACGACGGCGCGACGACGCTCGTGAAGTTCTTCTGGAAGCCGCGCCTGGGCACCCACTCGCTCGTGTGGGAGGAGGCCCAGCTCATCGCCGGCGCCGACCCGGACTTCCACCGCCGCGACCTCTACGACGCGATCGAGGCAGGTGCGCTGCCGCAGTGGGAGCTGGGGATCCAGACGTTCCCGGACACCGAGGACCAGATGTTCCACGGCATCGACCTCCTCGACCCGACCAAGTTCGTCCCCGAGGAGCTCGCGCCGGTCCAGCCGGTGGGCCTGCTCACGCTCACCGGCACGCCGACGAACTTCTTCGCCGAGGTCGAGCAGGTGGCCTTCCACCCCGGCCACCTCGTCCCGGGCATCGACGTGTCCAACGACCCGCTCCTCCAGGGCCGGCTCTTCTCCTACCTCGACACCCAGCTCACCCGGCTCGGCGGGCCGAACTTCCCGCAGATCCCGGTCAACCGGCCGCACGTGCCGGTCAACGACATGCTCCGCGACGGCTTCCACCAGGACGCGGTCCACGTCGGCAACGCCTCGCACTACAAGCCGAACAGCATCGACGGCGGCTGCCCGTTCACCATCGGGGCCGACGGCGGCGGCTACGTCGAGGTGCCCGAGCCGGTCGCGGCGTCGGTGAAGGAGCGCCGGGCCCCGGAGTCCTTCGACGACCACTTCAGCCAGGCCCGGATGTTCTGGCTGAGCATGACGCCGCTCGAGCAGGAGCAGATCGTCCAGGCGTACACCTTCGAGCTCGGCAAGTGCTACGAGCAGGCGGTCAAGGAGCGTCAGCTCCTCGCCCTGGCGAACATCGACCCCGAGCTGTGCCGCCTCGTCGCGCAGGGGCTGGGCCTGCCCGCCCCGGAGGCGACGATCCCGCTCGCCGACGACGTCGTGGTGAGCCCGTCGCTGTCGATGATCGGGAAGGCCTGGCCCACCGACGGACGCCGCATCGGCATCGTCGCGGACGAGTCCAGCGACCTCGACGGCGTGCGTGAGCTGCGGGAGGCGATCGACGCCGCGGGCATGGTGCCGCTCGTCATCGCGCCGCACGGGGGGATGCTCGGTGACGCCACCGGCGCGCCGTTCCCGGTCCAGCGCACCTTCCTGACCGCGCGGTCGGTCGAGCTCGACGCCGTCGTCCTCGCCGGCGCCCCCGCGCCCGGTCCGGACGCCACCCCGGCCCACGACGCGAAGGCCGGCGGCGAGCCGCGGGCGGCGTCCGTGGACCCGCGCGTCACCATGCTCGTCGCCGAGGCCTTCCGTCACTCCAAGGCGGTCGGCGCGTGGGGGCAGGGCAGCGCCGTGCTCGCCGAGGCGGGCATCACCGGCCCCGGCGTGGTGACCGGGGACTCCCCGGCCGCCGTCCTCGAGGGTGTGCGCGAGCTCCTCGCCGCCCACCGGGTGTGGGAGCGGTTCCCGGTCCGCGTCTAGGGCTCAGGCGTCCCAGCGGAAGGAGCGCGTGGCGAGCAGCCCGCCCGCCACGGCCCAGGCCGCGAGGACACCGAGCGCGACCAGGTCGACCTGCCCCACGGTGCACAGGGTGCGCAGTGCCTCACCCAGTGCGCCGGGGGGCAGGTAGGCCGCGACGGCGGCGAGCGGTGCGGGCAGCGTGTCGAGCGGGAGCAGCAGGCCCCCGCCGACGACCATGAGGACGAAGAGCAGGTTGGCGATGGCGAGCACCGCCTCGGGCCGCAGCGTCCCGCCCAGGAGCAGGGCGAAGGCGACGAACACCCCCGTCCCCACGACCATGAGCACGGCCCCGCCCCCGACCTGAGCAGCGGTCACGCCGTCCGGGCGCCACCCGACGGCCAGCGCCACGCCCAGCAGCGTGAGGACCTGCACGCCGAGGACGAGCAGGACGGCACCGAGCTTCCCGGCGAGCAGGCCGCGCGGCCCGAGCGGCGTCGTCGCCAGCATCCGCAGCACGCCCCAGCGCCGGTCGAAGGCCACCGCGATGGCCTGGGAGGTGAAGGAGGAGGCCACCGCCATCGCGAGCGCGCCACCGAGAGCGGCGTCGGCGCGCGGCTCCGGAAGCGGCACGAGGTCGGTGGTGGTGAGGACGACGAGCGCGATGGCGGGCAGCAGGATCATGAGGACCAGCTGCTCGCCGTTGCGCAGGACGGCGACGGTCTCGAAGCGGGTCTGCGCCCAGACCCGGCGGGCGGTGGCGCTCATGCGGCCTCCCTCCGCAGCTCGCGGCCGGTGAGCGCGAGGAACGCGTCCTCGAGCGTGGGGCGGGCGAGGGCCACCTGGGCGGCCCGGTGCCCGGCGCGCGTGAGGGCGGTGGCGACGAGGGCGAGGTCGGCGGTGTCGAGGTCGCCCCCGTCGCCGTGGCGCACGAGGACGTCGCCGCCCTCGAGGGCGGTCACCAGTCGCGGGTGTGCGGCGAGCGCGGACCCGAGGTCCGCGGCGACGGCCGCTGCCGTGGCGCCCGGTGGGACGACGACGCGCACGTGCGGCGTCCCGCGCAGCTCGTCGGGCGTGCCGGCGGCCACGACCGACCCGCGGTCGACGACGACGACGCGGTCGGCGAGGTCCTCGGCCTCGGTCATGAGGTGGGTGGTGAGGACGATCGAGGTCCCGGCCTCGCGCAGCGAGCGGACGAGGTCCCACACCGCCAGGCGCGCCTGGGGGTCGAGGCCGGCCGTCGGCTCGTCGAGGAAGACGAGCTCGGGCTCCCCGACGATCGCGCAGGCCAGTGCGAGACGCTGGCGCTGCCCGCCGGAGAGGTGACGCACCCGCGTGCGGGCGACCGCCGTCAGACCGAGCCGCTCGAGCAGCGGCGCGGCCGCGCCGGGGCGGTCGTGCAGCCGTGCGACGTGCTCGAGGACGTCGACGGCGCGGGGCGAGAGCGGCAGCCCGCCCTCCTGGAGCATGACGCCCACCCGGCGGCGCAGCTCGGGGGCGTTCTCGGGGGCGGACCGGTCCAGGCCCAGGACGGCGACCCGGCCGCCGTCGGGGCGGCGCAGGCCCTCGCAGCACTCGATGGTCGTCGTCTTGCCGGCGCCGTTGGGGCCGAGGACGGCGGTGAGCTCCCCGCGCTCGGCACGCAGGCTCAGCCCGGTGACGACGTCACGGTCGCCGTAGCGCTTGCGCAGGTCCGCGACGAGGAGCGCGGGGGAGTCGGTGGGCACGGGCCCAGGGTAGACGGCGCCCACGGGGGCCCCGGGAACGGCGCCGACGGAGGGGAGTGACGCCCGACACGTGAGGTATGCCTTCCTTGCCGGGAACCATTTCGGCAACGACACTGTTCTCTAATGCGTGGGTGAGGTGTGCCCCCCGGAGAAGAAGGAAGGAGCGGTGATGAGCGAGACGAACGTCGAGTCCGACGTGACGACTCAGGACCGCGTCCTGCGCCTCGTCGTCGAGCAGGGGCCGATCAGCGCCGCCGAGCTCGCCCGTCTCCTCGAGCTCACCCCGGCGGGCGTGCGCCGCCACATCGCCGCCCTCGAGCGCGAGGAGCGGATCGTCGTCCACCTGCCCACCGGGCCGGAGCAGCGCCGCCGCGGGCGGCCCGCGCGGTACTACGTCGCCACCGACGCGGGGCGGGCCGGTCTGTCCCACGCCTACTCCGACCTCGCCACCCAGGCGCTCGGGTTCATCGAGACCGTCGCCGGACCGGACGCCGTCGAGCGGTTCGCCGGGCAGCGGGTCGGTGAGCTCGAGGAGCGCTACGCGCCCGTCGTCGCAGCCGCCGGCGACGACGTCGCGGACCGCGCCCACGCGCTGGCCGGCGCCCTCACCGCCGACGGCTACGCCGCCACGGTGCGCTCTGTCGGGCCGCACGGTCTGGCCGTGCAGCTGTGCCAGGGCAACTGCCCGGTGCTCACCGTCGCCGAGTCCTACCACCAGTTGTGCGACGCCGAGACCCGGGCCTTCTCCCGCCTGCTCGGCGTGCACGTCCAACGGCTGGCTACGCTGGCCCGCGGCGAGCACGTGTGCACCACCCACATCCCCACGGTCCAGATCGGCCGACCGAGCACGACCACGTCGCCGCGCGGTGACGCCATGGAAGGAAACTGATGACGAGTACGACCGACACCCCGATGACCCAGGACGAGACCATCGCCTCGATCGGGAACTACCGTTTCGGCTGGCACGACAAGGACGACGCCGGCTCCACCGCGCGTCGCGGCCTGGACGAGGCGGTCGTGCGCAACATCTCCGCGCTGAAGGACGAGCCGGAGTGGATGCTCAAGCGCCGCCTGCGCGCCCTCAGCCTCTTCGACAAGAAGCCCATGCCGAACTGGGGCGCGGACCTGTCGGACATCGACTTCGACAACATCAAGTACTTCGTGCGCTCGACGGAGAAGCAGGCGACCTCGTGGGAGGAGCTCCCCGAGGACATCAAGAACACCTACGACCGCCTCGGCATCCCGGAGGCCGAGAAGCAGCGCCTCGTCGCCGGTGTCGCCGCGCAGTACGAGTCCGAGGTCGTCTACCACCAGATCCGCGAGGACCTCGAGCAGCAGGGCGTCATCTTCCTCGACACCGACACCGCGCTCAAGGAGCACCCGGAGATCTTCGAGGAGTACTTCGGCACCGTCATCCCGTCGGGTGACAACAAGTTCGCCGCGCTCAACACCGCGGTGTGGTCCGGTGGCTCCTTCGTCTACGTCCCCAAGGGCGTGCACGTCGAGATCCCGCTCCAGGCCTACTTCCGGATCAACACCGAGAACATGGGCCAGTTCGAGCGGACGCTGATCATCGCCGACGAGGGCTCCTACGTGCACTACGTCGAGGGCTGCACCGCGCCGATCTACAAGACCGACTCGCTGCACTCCGCGGTCGTCGAGATCATCGTGAAGAAGGACGCCCGCGTCCGCTACACGACGATCCAGAACTGGTCGAACAACGTCTACAACCTCGTGACCAAGCGCGCGACCGTCGAGCAGGGCGGCACGATGGAGTGGATCGACGGGAACATCGGCTCCAAGGTGACGATGAAGTACCCGGCGGTCTACCTCATGGGCGAGCACGCCCGCGGCGAGACCCTGTCCATCGCCTTCGCCGGCGAGGGCCAGCACCAGGACACCGGCTCGAAGATGGTCCACATGGCGCCGCGCACGTCCTCCTCGATCGTGTCGAAGTCGGTCGCCCGCGGCGGTGGCCGCGCCTCCTACCGCGGCCTGGTCCAGGTGCTCGAGGGGGCGGCGCAGTCGAAGTCGACCGTCCTGTGCGACGCGCTGCTCGTCGACCTCATCTCGCGCTCGGACACCTACCCGTACGTCGACGTCCGCGTCGACGACGTCGAGATGGGCCACGAGGCCACCGTCTCCAAGGTCAGCGCCGACCAGCTCTTCTACCTCATGTCGCGCGGCATGGAGGAGCCCGAGGCGATGGCGATGATCGTCCGCGGCTTCGTCGAGCCGATCGCGCGCGAGCTGCCCATGGAGTACGCCCTCGAGCTCAACCGCCTCATCGAGCTGCAGATGGAAGGGGCGGTGGGCTGATGACCGCGACGACCGACACCACCAAGGGAACGACTGACGACCAGATGAAGACCGACCACTCCCGCGCCACCACGGACGCCGCCCACACCCACGGCGGCGGCACCGTCCCGGAGTCCTCCCGCGCCGACCGCGCCACCTCCTTCGAGCTCGCCGACTTCGCCGTGCCCACCGGGCGCGAGGAGGACTGGCGCTTCTCGCCCGTCGACCGCCTCCAGGGCTTCTTCGCCGGTGCGCTCGACGGCGCCTCGCCCGACGTCACCGTCGAGGCCGCCGACGGCGTCCTCGTCGAGCGCGTGGGCCGCGAGGACTCCCGCCTCGGCCAGGTCGGCGCCCCCGGCGACCGCGCCGCGGCCGCCGCCTGGACGTCCTTCACCGAGGCCCTCGTCGTCACCGTGCCGCGGGGCCACGCGGCGGGTGCGCCGACGATGGTCACGGTCAGCGGGACCGGCGCGAAGGGCGTCGCCGCGCAGCACGTCCTCGTGCGCGCCGAGGAGAGCAGCGAGGCGATCGTCGTCCTGGACCACCGGGGCTCCGCGAGCCTCGCCCAGACCGTCGAGATCGACGTCGAGGCGGGCGCGCGCCTCACCCTCGTCAGCGTCCAGGACTGGGAGGACGGTGCGCTGCACCTGTCCTCGCACCGCTCGCGCCTCGGCCAGGACGCCAACCTCAAGCACATCGTCGTCACCCTCGGCGGCGACGTCGTGCGCGTGACCCCGGACGCCTCCCTCGGGGCCCCCGGCGGCAACGTCGAGATGCTCGGTCTGTACTTCACCGACGCGGGCCAGCACCAGGAGCACCGCCTGTTCGTCGACCACGTGGCGCCGAACTGCGTCTCGCGGGTCACCTACAAGGGCGCGCTGCAGGGGCAGGACGCGCACTCCGTGTGGATCGGCGACGTCCTCATCCGGGCGGCCGCCGAGGGCACCGACACCTACGAGCTCAACCGCAACCTCGTCCTCACCGAGGGCGCGCGCGCCGACTCGGTGCCGAACCTCGAGATCGAGACCGGCGAGATCGAGGGTGCCGGGCACGCCAGCGCCACCGGGCGCTTCGACGACGAGCAGCTGTTCTACCTGCGCTCGCGCGGCGTCCCGGAGGCCGAGGCCCGCCGCCTCGTCGTCCGCGGCTTCTTCGCCGAGCTCATCGCGCAGATCGGTGTCCCGGTCGTCTCCGAGCGGCTCATGAAGGCCATCGAGGCCGAGCTCGACCGCACGATGGAGCACGCGACCGCATGAGCGCCCAGTACGTGTGCGACACCGGGGACCTCGAGCCCGGTGAGGTGATGCGCGTGGACATCGAGGACGCCGACGGACGGCCCGTCCCGGTGGCGATCGTCCGCGACACCGACGGCGAGTACCACGCCATCTCCGACACCTGCTCCCACGGCCAGGTGAGCCTCTCGGACGGGGAGGTGGAGGACGGCGCGATCGAGTGCTGGCTCCACGGGTCGAGCTTCGACCTGCGCACCGGCAAGCCGACGAGCCTGCCGGCCACCCAGCCCGTGCCGGTCTACCCCGTCTCCGTCCAGGGCGACTCCGTGCTCGTCGACGTCACCACGACCGTCGCAGCCAACGCCTGACCCCCTGACACACCTTTTAAGGAAGAGAACACGAATGTCCACGCTTGAGATCAAGAACCTCCACGTCAACGTCGAGACCAACGACGGCCCGAAGCAGATCCTCAAGGGCGCGACCCTCACCATCAACAGCGGTGAGATCCACGCGGTCATGGGCCCCAACGGCTCGGGCAAGTCGACCCTCGCCTACGCGATCGCCGGCCACCCCAAGTACGAGGTCACCGAGGGCGAGATCCTGCTCGACGGCGAGAACGTCCTGGAGATGAGCGTCGACGAGCGCGCCCGCGCGGGCCTGTTCCTCGCCATGCAGTACCCGGTCGAGGTCCCCGGCGTCACCGTCTCCAACTTCCTGCGCACCGCCAAGACCGCCATCGACGGCGAGGCCCCCGCCCTGCGGACCTGGGTCAAGGACGTCAACGCGGCCATGGAGAAGCTCCGCATGGACCCGGTGTTCGCCCAGCGCGACGTCAACTCCGGCTTCTCCGGCGGTGAGAAGAAGCGCCACGAGATCCTCCAGATGGAGCTCCTCAAGCCGAAGTTCGCCGTCCTGGACGAGACCGACTCCGGGCTCGACGTCGACGCGCTGCGCATCGTCGCCGAGGGCGTGAACCGCGTCCACACCGAGACGAACGCCGGCTTCCTCCTCATCACCCACTACACCCGGGTGCTGCAGTACATCAAGCCCGACTTCGTCCACGTGTTCGTGGCCGGTCGCGTCGCCGAGGAGGGTGGCCCCGAGCTCGCCGACCGCCTCGAGGCCGAGGGCTACGACAAGTACGTCGCGGCCGCGGTCTGACCCGCTCCGGAAGGACAGCCATGAGTGCACCGGTCACCGCCGGCTCGGGCGCGCTGAGCGCGGCCGAGCTGGCGGCCGTGCGCGCCGACTTCCCGATCCTCGGGAGGACGACCCGCAGCGGCCGGCCGCTGGTCTACCTGGACTCGGCGGCCACCTCGCAGAAGCCGCAGTGCGTCATCGACGCCGAGCAGGACTTCTACGAGAAGCGCAACGCGGCCGTCCACCGTGGTGCCCACCAGCTCGCCGAGGAGGCCACCGAGGCCTACGAGCAGGCACGGGCCGCGGTCTCGGCGTTCGTCGGGGTCGCCCCCGACGAGCTCGTCTGGACGAAGAACGCCACCGAGGGCATCAACCTCGTGGCCTACGCGATGTCCAACGCCACGCTCGGGCGGGGCGGGGCTCGCGCGCAGGAGGTCTTCGGGCTGCGTCCCGGTGACGAGATCGTCGTCACCGAGGCCGAGCACCACGCCAACCTCGTCCCGTGGCAGGAGCTGTGCGCCCGCACGGGCGCGACGCTGCGGTGGGTCGGCCTGACCGACGACGGCCGGCTCGACCCGGCGACCTTCGACGTCGTCGGTGAGCGCACCCGGCTGCTCGCCTTCACCCACGCCTCGAACGTCACCGGGGCGGTGAGCCCGGTGGCCGAGCTCGTCCGCCGGGCCCGCGCCGTCGGCGCCCTCGTGCTGCTCGACGCCTGCCAGAGCGTGCCCCACCTGCCGGTGGACCTGCGTGCGCTCGACGTCGACTTCGCGGTGTTCTCCGGGCACAAGATGCTCGGGCCCACCGGCGTCGGCGCCCTGTACGGCAGGCGCGAGCTGCTCGCCGAGATGCCCCCGTTCCTCACCGGCGGGTCGATGGTCCAGGTCGTGACCATGGACCGCACGACCTACGCCGAGGCGCCCCAGCGCTTCGAGGCGGGGACCCAGATGGTGTCCCAGACCGTGGGCCTGCACGCCGCGGTCGACTACCTCGGCGAGCTGGGGATGGACGCCGTCGCGGCGCACGAGCACTCGCTCACCGAGCGCCTCATCGCCGGCATCTCCTCGGTGCCGGGCGTGCGGGTGCTCGGTCCCACGGACACGCGCGACCGCCTCGCCGTCGTCGCCTTCTCGGTGGACGGCGTGCACCCGCACGACGTCGGCCAGGTGCTCGACGACGCCGGGGTCGCGATCCGGGTGGGCCACCACTGTGCCCAGCCGGTCCACCAGCGGCTCGGGGTGCACGCCTCGGCGCGCGCCTCGGCCGGCATCTACACGACCGAGGAGGAGATCGACGTGTTCGTCGAGCAGCTCGGCACGGTCCGCCGATTCTTCGGGGTGGACCATGGCTGACGCGATGGAGCAGCTCTACCAGGAGGTCATCCTCGACCACTACCGTGCCAAGCACGGCGCGGGTGAGCTCGACCCCTACGACGCCGAGTCCTTCCAGGTGAACCCCACCTGCGGGGACCAGGTCACGCTGCGCGTGCGGCTCTCGCACGACGCCGGTGTGCCCAGCGTCGAGGCGGTCGGCTGGGTCGGTCAGGGGTGCTCGATCTCCCAGGCCTCCTTGTCGGTGCTCAACGACCTCGTCGTCGGGCGCACCATCAACGAGGTCGACACGCTCAACGAGACGTTCCGCGAGCTCATGCACGGGCGCGGCGCCGAGCTGCCCGAGGACAAGCAGGACTCCCTGGGGGACGCCAGCGCCTTCACCGGGGTCGCCAAGTACCCGGCGCGCATCAAGTGCGCGCTGCTGGGCTGGATGGCCCTGCGCGACGCGCTGGCCCACGCACTGACGAGCGAGCCCGCCTCGGGCACGCAGGAGGAGGAACGATGACCGAGTCCACCCAGACGAACCCGAGCCCGACGACCGCCGCGGACGTGGAGGAGGCGATGCGCGACGTCATCGACCCCGAGCTCGGCATCAACGTCGTCGACCTCGGCCTGGTCTACGGCATCACCGTGGACCAGAACAACAACGCGGTCATCGACATGACGCTGACGTCCGCGGCCTGCCCGCTCACCGACGTCATCGAGGACCAGGCCGCCCAGGCGACCGACGGCCTCGTCAACGACATGCGGATCAACTGGGTCTGGCTGCCGCCGTGGGGCCCGGAGAAGATCACCTCCGACGGCCGCGAGCAGCTGCGCGCCCTCGGCTTCAACGTCTGAGCACGATCCAGTTCTCGACGCAGACGCCCCCGCCCACCCCGGCGGGGGCGTCGCCCTTTCCCCCGAGAGCTGGATCGTGCGCGTGCCGGTCAGGCCTCGAAGCGGTAGCCGGCTCCAGGGTGGGTGATGAGGTGACGCGGGTGTGAAGGATCGACCTCGAGCTTGCGGCGCAGCTGGGCGGTGTAGACGCGCAGGTAGTTCGTCTCCGTGCCGTAACCCGGCCCCCACACCTCCTGGAGCAGCTGGGTACGGGTGACGAGCCGGCCCCTGTTGCGCACGAGCACCTCGACGATCGCCCACTCGGTGGGCGTGAGCCGTACCTCCTGCCCGGCACGCAGGACCCGTCGGCGGGCGAGGTCGACGGTGAGCTCCCCGGCCTCGACGAGGCCGTCGTCCTCGCTCGCCGGGGCCGAGCGCCGCACCGCCGCCCGCAGCCGGGCGAGGAGCTCGTTCATCGCGAACGGCTTGGTCACGTAGTCGTCCGCGCCCGCGTCCAGTGCGGCGACCTTGTCCTCGCCGTGCTGGCGGGCGGACAGGACGACGATCGGTACCCGGCTCCAGCCCCGGATGCCGGCGATGACGTCCATGCCGGGGAGGTCCGGCAGCCCGAGGTCGAGGAGCACGACGTCGGGGTGGGCGGTCGCGGCGAGCCGCAGGGCGTGGGTGCCGTCGAGGGCCGCGGCCACCTCCCACCCGTGGGCGCGCAGGTTGATCGTCAGCGCCCGGACGAGGTCGGACTCGTCGTCGACGATGAGGACCCGAGGGCTCACGGCGCCCGCCTCCCGGCCACCGGCACGGTGAGCACCATGGTGAGCCCGCCACCCGGGGTGTCCTCGGCGGAGATCTCCGCCCCGACCGCTCCCGCGAGACCGTGCGCGACGGCCAGGCCCAGGCCCAACCCGCCGGAGGAGGTGTCCCCGAGCCGCTGGAACGGCTCGAAGAGGTGCTCCTTGCGGTCCTCGCTCACCCCCGGCCCGGTGTCCACGACCCGCACCTCCACGTGCGCGTCCGTCGCCGAGGCGTTGACGAGGACCGGTGCCCCGGCCGGGGCGTGCCGCACGGCATTGGACACGACGTTGGCGATGACGCGCTCGAGCAGCCCCGGGTCGGTGAGGACGAGCGGGAGCGTCTCGGGCACGTCGAGCCGCACGGCCGCAGTGGCCAGGCCCTCGGTCGCGAGCGGGACGATCTCGTCGAGGCTCGCAGCCCGCAGGACAGGGGCCACGCTGCCGGTCTGCAGCCGGGAGAGGTCGAGCAGGTTGTCGATGAGCCGCTCGAGCCGCGCGGTCGCGTCGGCCACCGTGCGGGTGAGGTCGGCGGTGTCGGCGGCCCCGAGCCGGATGTCCGGGGCGAGCAGCCCGTCGATGGAGGTGCGGATCGTGGCCAGCGGGGTGCGCAGGTCGTGGGAGACCGCGGCGAGGAGGGCGGTGCGGGTCGCCTCGGCGTGCTCGAGGAGCCGCGCCTGCTCGGCCTGTTCACGCAGGCGGCGGTACTCCAGGATGTTGCCGGCCTGGGTGGCGAACGCCTCGAGCACCCTCCGGGCACCTGCGTGGAGGCTGTGCCCGCGCAGCGCGAGCACCCGCATCGGGTCGACCGTGGCGACCGTGTCCGCCTCCTCGGGCGAGCGCGGGGGGCTGCTCCCCGACGTCGCCACCGTGCGCCACCGGGCGCCGTCGCGGGCGAGGAGGGCGACCGACTCGAGCGTGAAAGCCTCCCGGACCCGCGAGACGAGGGACTCGGCGGTGTCCTCACCCTCGAGCACGGACCGGGCCACCTGGGCGAGGGCGCTCGCCTCCGCGCGCGCCCGGGCGGCCTGGGCGCTGCGCAGGACGGCGAGGTGGACGACCGACGCGACCGCCGCGGCGACGACGACGAAGACGCCGAGCGCGAGGAGGTTGCGTGGGTCGGCGACTGTCAGCCGTCCGGTGGGCGCGGTGAAGAAGAAGTTGAGGGCGAGGAATGCGGCGACCGCGGCGAAGAGCGCCGGCCACAGGCCCCCGACGAGCGCGACGCCCACGGTGAGTGCGAGGTAGAGCAGGATCTCGGTGCTGAGCCCGGCGGACTCGGGCACCAGGTGCAGCACCGCGGTGAGGGCGACCGGACCGGCGACGGCCAGCGCCCAGCCCGCCAACGTCCGGGAGAACGGCAGCCGCGCCTCCCGGTTGGGCCTTCGCCGGCCGCGACGGGCCTGCTCGTGGGTGACGAGGTGGACATCGACCGTCTCCGCGAGCCGGGCGATCTCGGTGCCGACGGACTCGGTGAGCACCCGGACCCACCGGCTGTGTCGCGAGACGCCGACGACGATCATCGTCGCGTTCACCGCCGCCGCGAAGTCGACGACCGCAGCCGCTGTGTCCTCCCCGATGACAGTGTGGAAGCTCCCGTCGAGCTCCTCGACCAGCCGGCGCTGGGCCTCGAGCGTCGCGGGGGCTGCGGCCGGCAGGCCGTCGCCGGACAGGACGTGGACCGCGAGCAGCTCGCTGCCCGCGGCGCGCTGGGCGATACGGGCTCCGCGCCGGATGAGTGTCTCGCTCTCCGGTCCGCCGGTCACGGCGACGACGACCCGCTCGCGCGTCGGCCAGGTCCGCGAGATCGCGTGCTCGCGCCGGTAGCTGATGAGGGCGTCGTCGACGCGGTCGGCCAGCCACAGCAGGGCGAGCTCGCGCAGCGCGGTGAGGTTGCCGAGGCGGAAGTAGGAGGACAGCGAGGCGTCGATCTGGTCGGCGCGGTAGATGTTGCCGTGGGCCAGCCGGCGGCGCAGCGCCTCCGGGGCGAGGTCGATGAGCTGGATCTGGTAGGCCTGGCGGACGACGTGGTCGGGCACCGTCTCGCGCTGGCGCACCCCGGTGACCGCCTCGACATCGTCGTTGAGGGACTCCAGGTGCTGGACGTTGACGGTGGTGACGACGTCCATCCCCGCGTCGAGCAGCTCCTCGACGTCCTGCCACCGCCTGGCGTGCGCCGAGCCGGGGACGTTGGTGTGCGCGAGCTCGTCGACGAGCACGACTCGGGGGCCGCGGCGCAGGACGGCCTGCGTGTCGAGCTCGGTGAAGCTCTGCCCGCGGTAGGTGAGCTCCTGGCGTGGGAGCACCTCCAGGCCCTCGAGGAGCGCCACGACCGGCGCGCGCCCGTGCGTCTCGACGTAGCCGACGACGACGTCCACGCCGCGCGTGCGGCGCCGGTGCGCCTCGTCGAGCATGGCGTAGGTCTTGCCGACTCCCGGCGCGGCGCCGAAGTAGACCGTGAGTCGGCCTCGTCGCCCCGGCGGTGGGCCGGGGCGCGGGGTGGACGGGGTGTCGCTCACCGGCCCATTGTCGCCAGCGCGAGGTTGAGCGTCAGGACGTTGACCCGCGGCGCGCCGAGGATCCCGAGGTCGCGTCCGGCACTGTGCTCGGCCACGAGGCCGCGCACCTGCTCGAGCGTCAGCCCGCGGGCCGCGGCGACGCGCGCCACTTGGAGCTCGGCGTACTCGGGGGAGACGTGCGGGTCCAGGCCGGAGGCCGAGGCGGTGACGGCGTCGGGAGGGACGGTGCCGGCAGGCACGCCCTCACGACTCGCCAACGTCTCGCGCCGCTCGACCACCGTCCTGAGGAGGTCCGGGTTCAGCGGGCCGAGGTTGGACCCGCCGGAGGCGAGGGTGTCGTGCCCCTCGCCGGCGGCCGACGGCCTGGGGTGGAACCACTCCGGCCCGGTGAAGGGTTGGCCGACGAGCGCGGAGCCGACGGCGGCCTCCGCCGACAGGGTCCGTTGCCCGGTGGCGGTGAGCAGGGAGCCGTTCGCCTGCCAGGGGAGGAGGACCTGGGCGACGCCGGTGACGGCCAGCGGGTAGGCGATCCCGAGGACGGCGGTGAGGACGAGCAGCACGCGCAGGCCCGCGCTGCAGTGCCGCAGGAGCGTCGTCGTGGTGGCGGCGGCGCCGGTGCGCCGCCGGCTCTGGGTGGTGGTCATGAGGCGATCCCGGGGATGAGGGAGACGACGAGGTCGATGAGCTTGATCCCGACGAACGGGACGACCAGCCCGCCGAGGCCGTAGACGAGGAGGTTGCGGCGCAGCAGCCGGGCGGCGGACGCCGGCCGGTAGCGCACCCCGCGCAGGGCGAGGGGGATGAGCGCGAGGATGACGAGGGCGTTGAAGACGACGGCGGACAGGATGGCCGACTCGGGGCTCGCCAGGCGCATGACGTTGAGGGCGTCGAGCTGGGGCAGCACACCGGCGAACATCGCGGGCAGGATCGCGAAGTACTTCGCGACGTCGTTGGCGATGGAGAACGTCGTCAGCGCCCCGCGGGTGATGAGCAGCTGCTTGCCGATCTCGACGATCTCGATGAGCTTGGTCGGGTCGGAGTCGAGGTCGACCATGTTGCCGGCCTCCTTCGCGGCGGTCGTGCCGGTGTTCATCGCGACCCCGACGTCGGCCTGGGCGAGCGCGGGCGCGTCGTTCGTGCCGTCCCCGGCCATCGCGACGAGGCGCCCGCCGCTCTGCTCGTGGCGGATGAGGGCGAGCTTGTCCTCCGGCGTGGCCTCGGCGAGGACGTCGTCCACGCCGGCCTCCGCCGCGATCGCCCGCGCGGTGAGCTCGTTGTCGCCGGTGACCATGACGGTGCGGATCCCCATGGCGCGCATGGCGTCGAACCGCTCCCGCAGGCCGTCCTTGACGACGTCCTTGAGGTGGATGACGCCCAGCGCCCGGGCGGGCCGGTCCCCGAGCTGCTCGGCGACGAGCAGGGGCGTCCCGCCGGAGGCACTGATCTCGTCCGCGGCGGCCGTGACGTCCGGCCCGGTGTGCCCGCCGGTGGAGGCGACCCACTCGGCGACGGCGCCGGCGGCCCCCTTGCGGATGCGCCGGGGCCCACCGCCCTCGCCGGGGAGGTCGAGCCCGCTCATCCGGGTGCGGGCGGCGAATGGGACGAGGACGGCGCCGGGCAGCTCACCGCTCTCGCGGGCCCGCAGCCCGAAGGTCTCCTTGACGAGGACGAGCACGCTACGGCCCTCTGGCGTCTCGTCGGCCATCGAGGACAGCTGTGCGGCGTCGGCGAGGTGGGCGGGGTCGGTCCCGGCGGCGGGCAGCAGGGCGGCCGCCTGCCGGTTGCCGAGCGTGATCGTGCCGGTCTTGTCGAGGAGGAGGGTGTCGACGTCCCCGGCCGCCTCGACGGCCCGGCCCGACATCGCGAGCACGTTGCGCCGCACGAGGCGGTCCATGCCGGCGATGCCGATCGCGGAGAGCAGCGCCCCGATCGTCGTCGGGATGAGGCACACGAGGAGGGCGACGAGCACGAGCAGCGGCTGCGGCTGCCCGGACCAGGTGGCGAAGGGCTGCAGGGTGAGGACGACGAGCACGAAGACGACGGTGAGGACGGTGAGGAGGACGTCCAGCGCCTGCTCGTTCGGGGTGCGCCGGCGGTCGCTGCCCTCGACGAGGGCGATCATCCGGTCGACGAACGTGTGCCCCGCGGGCGCGGTGATCCGCACGACGACCCGGTCGGAGAGCACCCGGGTCCCTCCGGTGACCGCGGAGCGGTCCCCTCCGGACTCGCGGATGACGGGCGCCGACTCCCCGGTGACCGCCGACTCGTCGACGCTCGCGATGCCCTCGACGACGTCGCCGTCGCCCGGGACGAGGTCCCCGGCGGTGACGACGACGAGGTCGCCCACGCGCAGCTCGGTCGAGGCGACCTCCTCGGTCGGCAGCTCGGCGAGCGGGCCGCCGGTGACGGTGCCGGGGAGGCGCCTGGCCGTGGTCTGGCGCTGGGTGGCGCGCAGGCTCGCGGCCTGCGCCTTGCCGCGCCCCTCGGCGACCGACTCGGCGAGCGTCGCGAAGAGCACCGTGCCCCACAGCCAGAGGGTGACGAGGACGGCGAAGACGCTGGGGTCGAGGACCGACAGGACGGTGCACAGCGCGGCGCCGGCCTCGACGACGAGCAGCACCGGCTCGCGGTGGAGGGTGCGCGGGTCGAGCTTGCTGAGGGCGCCGGGGACGGCGGCGAGCAGCTGGCGCGGGCCGAGCGGGGCGCCGGGGACCGTGACGCGCGGGGCGTGGGCGGTGGCCGGGCCCGCGGGCCCGGGGCGGGTGGGGGCGAGGGTCATGAGAGCGACTCCGTGACTGGGCCGAGCGCGAGGACCGGGACGAACGTCAGCGCCACCATGACGAGCGTGACGCCGACGAGGAGGACGACGAACAGCGCCCCCTGGGTCGGCAGCGTGCCCGCCCCGGCGGGGACGGTGCGCTGGGCGGCGAGCCGCCCGGCGAGCGCGAGGACGAGGGCGATGGGGACGAACCGGCCCAGGAGCATCGCCAGGCCGAGGAGCGTGTTGTAGAACGGCGTGGAGACGGTGAGCCCGGCGAAGGCGCTGCCGTTGTTGTTGCCGGCCGAGGCGACGGCGTAGAGCATCTCCGACAGCCCGTGCGGGCCCGCCTCCTGGATGCCCGCCCGGCCGGCCGCCGTCGAGATGGCGAGCGCGGCGCCGAGGAGCACGACGGCGGGCATCGTGAGGATGTTGAGCGAGGCGAGCGTCATCTCGCCGGGGCCGATCTTCTTGCCGAGCAGCTCCGGGGTGCGCCCGACCATGAGGCCGGCGACGAAGACAGCGACGACCGCGAGGACGAGCATGCCGTAGAGCCCCGACCCGACCCCGCCGGGGGAGACCTCGCCGAGCAGCATGTTGAGCATGACGACCCCGCCACCGGGCGCCGTGAGCGAGTCGTGCATGGAGTTGACCGCGCCGGTCGAGGTCGCGGTCGTGCTCGCCGCGAACAGCGCGCTGGCCGCGGTGCCGAAGCGCTGCTCCTTGCCCTCCATGGCGCCGCCGGCCGCCTCGGGGACGAGCCCGGGGCCGGACATCTCCGCCCACGTCACCAGGGCCACCGACCCCAGCCACAGGACGCCCATCGCGGCAAGGACCGCCCAGCCCTGGCGCTTCGAGCCGACCATGAGCCCGAACGCGCGCGGGAGGGAGAAGGGGATGAGGAGCATGAGGAGGACCTGGAGCAGGTTGCTCACCGGTGTCGGGTTCTCCAGCGGGTGTGCGGCGTTGGCATTGAAGAAGCCCCCACCGTTCGTCCCGAGCTGCTTGATGACCTCCTGGGAGGCCACCGGGCCGCCGAGCGCGTGCTGGCTCGCCCCGCCGAGGGTCGTGAGCTCCGCGGGTCCGGCGAGGTTCTGCACGACACCTGTTGCGACGAGGAGGAGGGCGCCGACGAACGCGACGGGGAGCAGCACCCGGCCGACAGTGCGGACGAGGTCGGCCCAGAAGTTGCCCACCCGGTGGTCGGCCGCGGAGCGCGCGAACCCGCGCACGACGGCGACCGCGACGCGATCCCCACTGCGGCGGACAGGAAGTTCTGCACGGCGAAGCCGCTCATCTGGAGCAGGTGCCCGGCGGCCTGCTCGCCGGAGAACCACTGCCAGTTCGTGTTCGTCACGAAGGAGACGGCGGCGTTCCAGGCGCCCGCGGGCTCCATGGGGTCGGTGCCCAGCGACATGGGCAGGAGGTGCTGGAGGCGGGCCAGCGCGTAGACCAGGAGCACCGAGGCGAGCGAGAACCCGAGGACCGAGAAGAGGTAGGTGTTCCACCGCTGGTCGGCGTCGGGGTCCACCCGCATGAGGCGATAGGCGGCTCGCTCCACGCGCAGGTGTCGCGGTGACTGCAGCGCCCACACGAGGTAGCTGCCGACGGGCCGCTGGAGGACGAGCAGCACCGCGACGAGCAGGACGAGCTGCCCGGCGGCGGCGGCGACCTCATCGTTCATGACGCTCCGCCCTGCGTGCGGCGAGCGCGACGAGGGCGATGACCGCGACCGTCAGCACGACGTAGGCCAGGTCGGCCATGGGGGACCCCTTCCAGGTGGTCGCGCCGGGAGCCGGCGCGGACGAGTTCGACCGCCTAGTTCTAGACCCGGCCGCGCCCTCGGACGGCACTCTTTGACGGGTCCCTGACGGTCGGGCGGCCGATCCTGACGCGTCCCGTGCGGCCCCGACCGGGAAAGGACAGCCGTGCACGATCCAGCTCTCGGCGGGAAGGGGCCCCTCCGGGGACCTTCCTGCGCCGAGAGCTGGATCGTGC
>NZ_VDFS01000053.1:0-29348 GCF_006151955.1 Georgenia sp. 311
GCACGATCCAGCTCTCGGCGGGAAGGGGCCCCTCCGGGGACCTTCCTGCGCCGAGAGCTGGATCGTGCACGGTCGTGGGTGGTCGGTCTCGGGGCGGGGCGGCAGGGCCGTGGCGGCCGGCTCCCCACAGGGGCGGGGGTCAGGAGACACCGACCACGTAGGTGAGGGCTGCCCACACCGAGACGGTGCTGATGGTCGTCCAGAGCACGATGGCGACGGCCTGCCAGAGCAGGACCCAGCGCCGCGAGGTCCCGCCGCCGACGAGGATCGCCGACGTGACCTGGGTCGGGACGGCGAGCGGGCCGAGGATGCTCGCGCCGGGCACTCCGAACCGCAGGAGCCACCTGTTGAAGCGGGCACGTCCCTTGGACTGCGGCCTCGCGGGCGTCTCCTCGAGGGCCGACGCCGGCATCGCGCCCGCACCGACCGGCACCGGCCGCAGCCGCCGGTCGACGACCGCGGTCCTCGCCCGTGCGGTCACCGCCACGACGACGAGGACGCTGAGGAAGTTCCCGGTCGCGGCGGCGACGCCCGCGACGATCGGGTTGATCCCGCCGGCGATGCCGATCAGGGAGGCGACCTCGCCCTCGACGAACGGGATCACTCCCGCGAGCGCGACGATGAGCGGTTGCAGGGCCTCGGGCACCTGGGCGACGAGCTCCTGGAAGTTGATGATGAGTCGTTCGATGGCATTCATGGTCGTTCCTCTCGTGTGTCGTGTGGCTGGACGGACGTGCGGCGCCGGGGGGACGAGCCGGGCGGCCGGTGGTGGCCGGTCTCCCGGGGTGACCCGTGGCGATGCCGCCACGCTCGCAGCGGTCGACCGTCGCTCGCGTCGGTGACAACCACCTACGCAGGCACGGTCGTGCGGCCCGCGGACCCGGCCACCTCGTCCCACCGGAACCGCTACGGTTGGCGGCGAACCGGCCGTGGACGGGGGGACGACCTGACTGATCTCGTGGGCCGGCGCGCCGAGCGCGACACGGTCGAGAAGCTGCTGTCCCTGGCGCGCGCCGGGCACAGCGGCTGCCTCGTCGCCCGCGGCGAGGCAGGCATCGGCAAGACCGCCCTGCTCGAGCACGCGCGGCGGTCGGCGCTCGCCTCGGGGTTCCGGGTGGAGGACCTCGTCGGCGTGGAGTCCGAGGCGCAGCTCGCGTTCGCGGGTCTCCACCAGCTGTGCGCCACCCTCCTGGACCGCACCGACACGCTGCCGGAGCCGCAACGCGCCGCTCTCGGCGTCGCGTTCGGCATCCACGGCGGCGCTGCCCCGGACCTGTTCCTCGTGGGGCTGGCCGTCCTCACGCTCCTGGCCGAGGCCGCCGAGGACGGGCCCGTGCTCTGCCTCGTCGACGACGCGCAGTGGCTGGACGAGGCCTCGGCGCAGGTCCTGGCCTTCGTGGCCCGCCGCCTGGGCGCCGAACGACTGGCGATCCTGCTCTCGGTGCGCGACCCGGACGAGGGTGGGGCGCGCGCGTTCTCCGGCCTGCCCGAGCTCCGGCTGGAGCCGCTCGGGGAGCCCGAGGCCCGGGCGCTGCTCGACGGAGCGGTGCGCGCACCGCTGGACGACGAGGTGCGTCTGCGGATCCTCGCCGAGGCGCACGGCAACCCGCTCGCCCTCCTCGAGCTGCCCCGCACCATGGGCCCGGACGGCCTCGCGGGCGGGTTCGGGCTGCCCGGTGCGCGCAGCGTCCCCCACCGCGTCGAGGAGAGCTTCCGGCGCCGCTCGCACGGGCTTCCCCCCGAGACGCAGCAGCTGCTCCTCGTCGCCGCGTGCGAGCCGACCGGTGACGTGGCGCTGCTGTGGCGCGCGGTCGAGCACCTCGGTGTCGCCCGCGAGGCGGCGACCCCGGCGGAGGCCGCCGGGCTGCTGGAGATCGGCTCGCGGGTGCGCTTCCGGCACCCGCTTGTGCGGTCGGCGGTCTACGGGGCCGCCTCAGCGCCCGATCGCCGCCGGGCCCACGGCGCGCTGGCCGAGGTCACCGACCCAGCGACGGACCCGGACCGCCGCAGCTGGCACCGCGCCCTGGCGGTGCTCGGGCCCGACGAGGAGGCCGCCGAGGCGCTGGAGGTCTCCGCCGCACGGGTGCGCGCCCGCGGCGGGCCGGCCGCCGCGGCCGCGTTCCTGCAGCGCGCGGCCGAGCTCTCCACCCACCCCGCCGACCGCGCGAGGCGGGCGCTGGACGCCGCCTACGCCAAGCACGAGGCAGGCGCCCCCGACGCCGCGCTGGAGCTGCTGGCCCTGGCCGGGGCGGGCCCGCTGGACGACCTCGCACGATCTCGTCTCGAGCTGCTCCGCGCCCAGGTCGGGCTGTACCGGAGCCGGGACGGTGACGTGCCCGGGTCCCTGCTCCGGGCCGCACAGGCACTCGCGCCGCTCGACGCGAGCCTCGCTCGGGAGACCTACCTGCACGCGCTGGACGCGGCACTCGTCACCGGAGGTACCGCGCACGGCGCGGTGGAGGTGGCGACGGCCGCCCGGGAGGCACCGGCACCGGCTGGGCTGCCCAGGCCCGCCGACCTCCTGCTCGACGGGCTCGTGACGACGCTGACGAGCGGGCACGCGGCGGGCACGCCCGCGCTGCGCCGGGCCCTGGAGGCGTTCTGCGTCGACGGGCGCGCAGACCCCAGCGGCGACCGCTGGCTGCGGCTCGCGGGCCGCAACGCGGTGGCGATCCTCGACGACGAGCTCCTGCACACGCTGGCCACCCGGCACGTGCGGCTGGCGCGCGAGGCCGGCGCGCTGACCGCCCTGCCCGACGCCCTGCGGTTCCTGTCCATCGTGTCGGTCCTCATGGGGCAGCTCACGCGGGCCGGCGAGCTCGCCACCGAGGCGACGGCGATCACGCACGCCACGGGTGGCGCCCAGCTGCGTCACGCCCACGTCATCCTCGGTGCCTGGCGCGGGGACCAGGCGGGGACCGCGGAGCTCCACGTCCATGCCCTCCACGACCCCGCCGGTGGCGGCACGGAGGCCGCCCTGGCCGAGTACGCGCTCGCAGTGCTCCACAACGGGTCGGGCAGCTACGCCCTCGCGCAGGACGCCGCGCAGCGGGCGCTGACGTCGCAGGAGCTGGCGCTGTCCAACCTCGCCCACATCGAGCTCGTCGAGGCGGCGGCCCGTGCCGGGCGGCCCGAGGCCGCGAGCGCGGTGCTCGAGCAGCTGTCCGTCCGCGCCAGGGCGAGCGGCACCGCGTGGGCCGCCGGGATGGCGGCACGGTCCCAGGCCCTGACGAGCACCGGAGCAGCCGCCGAGGCCGAGTACCGCGAGGCCCTCGACCAGCTCGGGCGGACCCGGATGGGCG
Organism: Georgenia sp. 311; assembly: GCF_006151955.1. Lineage (NCBI taxonomy): Bacteria > Bacillati > Actinomycetota > Actinomycetes > Allobogoriellales > Allobogoriellaceae > Georgenia > Georgenia sp. 311. The sequence goes on from NZ_VDFS01000053.1 coordinate 3,303, forward strand.
GGTACCTCGCCCGTACCCACCTCGTCTACGGCGAGTGGCTGCGCCGCGAGGGCCGCCGCCGCGACGCCCGGGAGCAGCTGCGCACGGCCCACGAGCTCCTCCTCGACATGGGCGCCGACGGGTTCGCCGCCCGCGCCGCCCGCGAGCTCAAGGCGACGGGCGAGCACCCGCGCGCGCGGTCCGCGCAGCCGGTCGACGAGCTCACCACCCAGGAGCTGCACGTCGCGCGGCTCGTGGCGACGGGAGCGACCTCCCGGGAGGTCGGCGCGCAGCTGTTCCTCAGCCCGCGGACCGTCGAGGCCCACCTGCGCACCATCTTCCGCAAGCTCGGGATCACCTCACGTCGCCAGCTCAGCACGCTCGACCTGCCCTGACCACCCGGCAACCGGACCACGCTAGGTGGCTCCTACCGACGCGGAGCCGGGCGGCGACGGGGAAGCCTGGACCGATGGACACCGACCTCCTCACCCGCCCCGCGAGCGGACCGCTGAGGGTCTTCATCATCGGCGTGAGCGGGACGGTCGGGAGGCTCCTCGTGGGACACCTCCTCGACCGGGGCGACGACGTCGTGGGACTGGTCCGACGGGAGGAGCAGCGGGCGGCGTTCTCCGCGCTGGGGGTCACCGTGCACGTGGGCCAGCTCGCGGACCTGACCGCCGACTCGCTCGCGCCCATGCTCAGCCGCACCGACGTCCTCGTCTACGCCGCCGGCTCGAACGGGGTCTCGCGCCAGGCGGCGGCCGCCGTCGACGGCCAAGGTGTGGTGACGGCCCTGGAGGCGGCGGGCCTGGCCGGCGTCAACCGCTTCACCCTGGTCTCCGTGCTTCCCGAGGCCCGCCGCGCGCAGCACCTCGGGGAGGACGTCGAGTTCTACTTCGCTGTGAAGAAGCTCGTCGACGTGACGGTGAGCGCGAGCGACCTGGACTGGCTGATCCTGCGCCCGTCGCAGCTCGTCGACCGCGCCGGGACCGGGGGGATCGCGCTCGGCCCCGCCCAGCCGGACGACGAGGTCCCGCGTGAGGACGTGGCCGCCACGCTCGCCGAGCTGCTCCACGAGCCGAGGGTCCGCAGGCGCATCCTCGAGGTCACCCAGGGCCTGACACCCGTCGCGCGCGCGGTGGCCGACCTCCTGTGACGAGCCCGCCCGGTGCTGCCGGGGAGTGCCGCGCCTCACCTGCCGGGAAAGGGCTGGCAGCCCCGCCGTAGACTGATGGGCGCCGCGCGACCGTCGTCGGCGGCACCCACCCCACGCACCAGGTTCTGAGGTCTGCCCGTGATCACCGCCCACGACGTCTCCATGCGCATCGGCGCCCGCGAGCTGATCCACTCGGCGACCTTCCGCGTCGACGCCGGGATGCGCATCGGCCTGGTCGGGCGCAACGGCGCTGGGAAGACGACCCTCACCAAGCTCCTCGCGGGACAGGACGCGACCTCCGGCGTCGTCCAGCACACCGGGACGATCACCCGCACCGGCGAGATCGGCTACCTCCCGCAGGACCCGCGGACCGGCGACCTCGACGTCCTCGCCCGGGACCGGGTCCTGTCCGCCCGCGACCTCGACGGCATCCTGCGCCGCATCCGCAAGGCGGAGACGGACATGGCGACGAAGACCGGGGACGCCCAGGAGAAGGCGATCGAGCGCTACTCCCGGCTCGACGCGGAGTTCTCGGCCCAGGGCGGCTGGGCCGCGGAGTCCGAGGCCGCGCGCTTCACCTCCAACCTCGGCCTGCCCACCCGGGTCCTGGACCAGCCGCTGCACACCCTCTCGGGTGGTCAGCGACGCCGGGTCGAGCTCGCCCGCATCCTCTTCTCCGGTGCGCAGACGCTGCTCCTCGACGAGCCGACCAACCACCTCGACCACGACTCGATCGTCTGGCTGCGGGACTACCTCAAGTCCTACTCCGGCGGCCTCATCGTCATCAGCCACGACGTCGAGCTGCTGCGCGAGACCATCAACACCGTCTTCCACCTCGACGCGAACCGCGGTGAGCTCGACGTCTACAACCTCGGCTGGGACGCCTACCTCAAGCAGCGGGAGCAGGACGAGCGCCGCCGTCGCAAGGAGCGCGCGAACGCGGAGAAGAAGGCCTCCGTCCTCCTCGCCCAGGCGGACAAGATGCGTGCCAAGGCCACCAAGGCCGTCGCCGCGCAGAACATGATCCGGCGCGCCGAGCGGATGGTCGCCGGGCTGGAGCAGAGCCGCCAGGCGGACAAGGTGGCCCACCTGCGCTTTCCCGACCCCGCCCCGTGCGGGAAGGTCCCGCTCACCGCCGAGGGCCTGTCGAAGTCCTACGGCTCCCTCGAGGTCTTCACCGACGTCGACCTCGCCATCGACCGGGGCGCCAAGGTCGTCGTCCTCGGCCTCAACGGCGCCGGCAAGACGACGCTGCTGCGCATCCTCGGCGGGGTCGAGAAGCCGGACACCGGCGAGGTGGTGCCCGGCCACGGCCTGAAGATCGGGTACTACGCCCAGGAGCACGAGACCCTCGACGTCGAGCGCACCGTCGTGGAGAACATGCGCTCCGCGGCGCCCGACCTCACCGACACGCAGGTGCGCTCGGTGCTGGGCTCCTTCCTCTTCTCCGGGGACGACGCCGAGAAGCCCGCCAAGGTCCTGTCCGGCGGGGAGAAGACGCGCCTCGCGCTCGCCGTCCTCGTCGTCTCCTCTGCCAACGTCCTGCTCCTGGACGAGCCGACGAACAACCTCGACCCGGCGTCCCGTGAGGAGATCCTCGGCGCGCTGCGGACCTTCACGGGCGCCGTCGTCCTCGTCACCCACGACGAGGGTGCGGTCGAGGCGCTCGAGCCCGACCGCGTCCTCCTCCTGCCCGACGGCGACGAGGACCTCTGGAGCGACGCCTACTCCGAGCTCATCGCCCTGGCGTGAGCGTCCACGTCGGCACGTCGGGCTGGAGCTACGACCACTGGGCCGGCGTGCTGTACCCCCACGGCCTGCCCCCGCACGAGCGGCTGGGCCGCTACGTCCAGGCGTTCGGCACGGTCGAGCTCAACGCGAGCTTCTACCGCTGGCCGCGGGACGCGACGTTCGCGGGCTGGGACCGGCGCACCCCCGAGGGCTTCGTCCTGTCGGTCAAGGCGCCCCGGGGCCTGACCCACGCCAAGCGGCTCTACGCACCCGAGCGGTGGGTGGAGCGGATCTCCGGCGCGTGGCACGAGCTCGGTGCGACCCGTGGGGTCCTGCTCGTCCAGCTCGGGCCGGGACAGGAGCGCGACGACGCACGCCTGGACTACTTCCTCTCCCGCCTGCCGTGGTGGGTGCGGGTGGCCGTCGAGCTGCGCCACCCCAGCTGGCACGACGAGGACGTCTACCGGCTCCTCGAGGCCCGCGGCGCGGCCTACTGCGTGATGAGCGGGGCGAACCTGCCCTGCGTGCTGCGCGCCACCGCCCCGTTCGTCTACGTGCGGCTGCACGGGCCGGACCACCACCACCTCTACGGCGGGTCCTACGACGAGGACTCCCTGCGCTGGTGGGCCGACCGGGTGCGCGAGTGGGAGGGGTCCGGGCGCGACGTGCTCGTCTACTTCAACAACGACGGCGACGGCAACGCGGTGCGCAACGCCGGCCGGCTGCGCGAGCTGCTGGGCCGCTGAGCCCGCGGGCCCTCAGTCGACGAAGCGCGGCCGGCAGGCGAACCACCCGGCGACCACCCCCGGCACGGCCGTCGCCGCGAGCACGAGGAGCGGCACCGACCAGGAGCCGGTCGCCTCGCGCAGCAGTCCCAGCCCGACCGGACCGACGCACGCCAGCCCGTAGCCGATGCCCTGGACGAAGCCGGACACCGCCGAGGCGGACTGGGCCGTCCTCGTGCGGCGGTTGACGAGGGTGAGGCACAGCGGGAACGTGCTCACCCCGATCCCCAGCGCGCACACCCACACCGCGGTGCCCTCGAGCGGGGAGAGGAGCAGTCCGAGGTACCCGCCCACGAGCACCACGGAGCACGCGACGACGACGGGGAACGGGTTGGTCATGCGGGTCGCGACGTGGGGGACCACCAGCGCCGCGAGGACGCCCCACGCCGAGTACAGGCCGACCATGGACCCGCCGAGCTCCGCGCTGCCGCCCGCGTCGGTGAGCACGGCCGGCACCCAGGTGATGATCGCGTAGTTCGACAGCGACATCATCGCGAAGAGCACGACCAGGCCCCGGACGGTGCCGGACCGGCTGATCCGCGACGTCGGACGCGTCGCGGTGGCTGCGGGCGTGTGGTGGTGGTCGGCGGGCAGCCGCAGGGTGAGGACGAGCCAGACGACCGCGGCCAGCGCGATCGGTCCGGCCCAGATCCCCACCGAGAGCCGCCAGCCGGCGGCCTGGGCCACCGGCACCGCGAGCAGCGGGGCGACGAACTGTCCGGTCTGCAGGAGCAGCAGGTAGCACGAGGTCCACAGGGCGACGCGGTCGGCGAACCAGGCCTTGACGAGCGGGACGATGACGACGTTCGCCGCCCCGATCCCGCCCAGCGCGAGGACGGTCGAGACCACGACGAGCGCCGGGGTCGGGGAGGCCGCCCGTGCGAGCAGCGACACGGCGGTGAGCGCGAGCGCCGCCGCCGCGGTCCGCTCGAGCCCGAACCGTCGCGTCACGGCGGGTGCGAGGAACCCGAAGACGCCGAAGGTGGCCGCCGGGATCGTGCCGAGCACGCCGGCGAGGACGACCCCGAAGCCGAGGTCGGCACCGATGGTCTCCAGGAGCGGGGTGAAGCCGGTGACGGCCGTGCGCAGGTTGATCGCGGTGAGGGCGATGGCGAGCCCGGCGAGGACGGTGAGGCGCCCGCGCGCCGCGGTGGTCCGGTCGGGGGAGAGGGTCCTCACGTAGACTCCACACTGAGATCGACGGATGATGGGATTGTAGGATGAATCGTGGCTGAGTCTGGCACGGCGCGACCGCTGCGTCGAGAGGGTCTCGTCGGGCAGGCGGCCGCACGCTTCCGCGAGGAGGTCGTCTCCGGGCGCTGGCCCGTCGGGGACAAGATCCCCACCGAGGCGGACCTCGCGGCGACGTTCGGGATCGGGCGGAACACGGTCCGCGAGGCGGTGCAGTCCCTCGTCCACGCCGGGCTGCTGCGCCGCGAGCAGGGCCGCGGCACCTACGTCATCTCGAGCTCGGAGCTCAGCGGCTCACTGGAGCGTCAGCTCGCCGGCGGCACGCGCAGGCACTACCTCGAGCTGCGCCTCGCCCTGGACAGCACGGCGGCGTCCCTCGCCGCCCAGCACCGCACCGACGCCGACGTCGAGCTGCTCCGTCGCCTGCGCGACCGGCGCGAGGCGGCCTGGGCGAGTGACGACGTCGACCTCCGGACCGCCGCGGACCTCGACCTGCACCGCGCGATCGTCGCCTCGACCCACAACCCGCTGTACGTCCGGCTCTACGACGACATGCTCGACGTCTTCGCCCGGCACATGCGCGACGACGAGGGCGCCGACGAGGCGTCGGTACACCGGCTCCACGACGAGCTCGTCGAGGCCGTCGCGGCTCAGGACGCCGGGCGCGCCGCCGCTCTCGTCTCCGCGATCGTCGAGCCGTTCATGGGCCGACCGGCGGGCCCTGGCGCAGCTGCGCCTCGATGAGCGCGTCCTCCTCGTCCGCGTCGGTGCGCCGGCGCGACGGGCGGGCCGGCTGGGCCGGCGCGCTGCCCTCGGCCGCCTCCCGCCGGGCCAGGACGACGAACCCGACGAGCGTGCCCACGGCGAACACCCACCACTGAAACGCGTAGGACAGGTGGGATCCCGGCGTCGTCCCAGGGCGCGGGAAGGCGTGCAGACCGGCGGGCGCCGCCCCGTCCTCGCTCGTCGCCATGACGTACCCGTCGAGCAGGTCCGCGCCCTCGACGCCCGCGGCGGCGGCGACCGTCGCCGGGTCGATGCTGTACACCTGCCCCTCCGGGGCGGTCCGCGCGTCCGGGCTCTCCGCCTGGCGCACGCGCCCGACGAGGTCGACCTCGTCCGCCGGGTACGGGGGCGGGACCGGGGCACCGTCACCGAGGGGCAGCCAGCCGCGGTCGACGACGACGAGGCCGCCGTCGTCGGTGCGCAGCAGGGCGAGGACGCGGGCCGCAGCGTTCCCGTCGACGGGACGGTTGCGCACCGTCACCTGCTCCCCGACGTAGCTGCCCTCCAGGGCCACGCTGCGCCAGACGGCGTCGGCGGGGACCGCGCCGTCGGCCACGTCCGCGAGGGGGGCCGTGTTCAGGTCGTAGTTCGTCGTCACGAGGTCGTTCGCGGCGGCGCGGGTCTCGTGCCGGTCGAGCTGCCAGCGTCCCAGGAGGACGCACGCCGTGGCGACGACGACGGCGATCGCCGCCACCCCGAGCCAGCGGCGCGTGCGCAGGAAGGCCCAGCGGCTCATGTCTCGCTGACCGGCACGACCTCACGCAGGAAGGAGCGCTTCCCGAGGAAGGTCTCGAGGTGCTCGCGGTGCCCGTCGCAGGCCAGCCACGTCTTGCGGCGGTCCTCGGTGTGCAGCTTGGGGTTGTTCCACAGCAGGGCCCACCGAGCGGTCTCGCGGCAGCCCTTGGCGCTGCACACCCGCTCGTCCGGGCCCTCGGACGCGGCGAACGCGCTCACCTCAGGTAGCCACCTCTCAGGTCGACGGGCGGGAAGGTCCGGCGGGGTGCCCCGACCTCCGGCGCGCCCGGTGTCCCGATCAGGGTATCGGCTTCCTTCGGGCGCTCGGTCCCGGCGTTGGCGAGGACGACCGCGACGTACGGAACGAAGATCGCTCCCGCGGCCATGACCCAGCGCAGCCACCCCTCGGTGAAGTAGATCCCCACGAAGCAGCCCGTGCGGATCGACATCGAGATGAGGTAGCGGACGGCGCGCCCGTGGACGTCCTCGCTCAGCGACCTCCGCGCCGAGGTGATCGCGTGGACGCGGGCCTTCCTGCTCACTTGGCAAGGGTAGTCCTCGGACGCCTCCGCCGCTCCGGTGCTCCGGTCGGCTACCGTTCGACCGGGACACGGAGGAGGACACATGAACGACACCGAGCCACGCAGCGTGCTCGTCACCGGCGCCAGCCGGGGGATCGGCCGCGCCGTCGCCGAGGCGTTCGTCGCCGCGGGGGACCGCGTCGCGACGATCCACCGGGGCGGCGACCTGCCCGACGGTGTGCTCGGCGTGCGCGGCGACATGCGTGACACCGCCGCCGTCGACGCTGCGATCAGCGAGATCGAGGAGGCGCACGGCCTCGTCGAGGTGCTCGTCGCGAACGCCGGGATGACCCGCGACCAGCTCCTCATGCGGATGAGCGACGAGGAGTTCGAGGAGGTCCTCGACGTCAACCTCACCGGGGTCTTCCGCTGCGTGCGGCGCGTGTCCAAGGGCATGATCCGCAAGCGCGGCGGGCGGATCGTCCTCATGGGCTCGGTCGTCGGGATGTACGGCAACGCCGGCCAGGTGAACTACTCCGCGACGAAGGCGGGGCTCATCGGCATGGCGCGGTCCATCACCCGCGAGCTCGGCTCGCGCAACATCACCGCCAACGTCATCGCCCCCGGCTTCATCGACACCGACATGACCCGGGCGCTGCCCGACGCGCAGCAGGAGAAGCTGCGCGCCGCCATCCCCGCCGGCCGCTTCGGCGACGTCTCCGACATCGTCGGGGCCGTGCAGTACCTCGCCTCGCCCGCCGCCGCCTACGTCTCCGGGGCCGTCATCCCCGTCGACGGCGGACTCGGCATGGGCCACTGACCCCCGACAAGGAGACACACACCATGGGCCTTCTCGACGGCAAGACGCTGCTCGTCACCGGCGTGCTCAAGGACAACTCGATCGCCTTCCACGTCGCGCGCCTCGCCCAGGAGGAGGGCGCGACCGTCATCCTCACCTCGTTCGGCCGCCAGCTGCGCCTCACCCAGGTGACCGCCCGGCGCCTGCCGGTCGAGGCGCCCGTCGTCGAGCTCGACGTCACGAGCTCCGAGGACCTCTCCGCGCTGGCCGAGCGGGTGCGTGAGCACACCGACCACCTCGACGGCGTCGTCCACTCCATCGGCTTCGCGCCCCAGTCGGTCATGGGCGGCAACTTCCTCGCGGGGGAGTGGGCCGACGTCGCCACGGCGATGGAGGTCTCGGCGTTCTCCCTCAAGTCCCTGGCGGTGGCGACGCAGCCGCTGCTCACTCGGGGTGCGGGGATCGTCGGGCTCACCTTCGACGCGTCCTTCGCGTGGCCGGTGTACGACTGGATGGGCGTGGCCAAGGCGGCCTTCGAGTCCACCGCCCGCTACCTCGCGCGCGACCTCGGCCCCGAGGGGATCCGGGTCAACCTCGTCTCCGCCGGCCCGATCCGCACGACCGCTGCGACCTCCATCCCCGGCTTCGAGCAGATGGAGAGCGTCTGGGCCGAGCGCGCGCCGCTCGGCTGGGACGTCAAGGACGCAGAGCCGACCGCCCGCGCGGTCGTCGCGCTGTGCTCGGACTGGTTCCCCGCGACGACCGCGGAGATCGTCCACGTCGACGGCGGCGTCCACGCGATGGGGCAGTAGGTGACGGGCCGCACGCTCGTGCTGCTGCGCCACGCGCACGCCGAGCCGGAGACCAGCCTCGGCGACGCGCGGCGCACGCTGTCCGCCCACGGCCGGCGCCAGGCGGCGGCCCTCGGTCCGGTCCTCGCCGAGCAGCTGGGCCACATCGACGTCGCGCTCGTCTCGAGCGCGCTGCGCACGACCGAGACCTACAAGCTCGTCGCGAGCGGCCTGCCGGAGGCACCCGCCGCGGACGTGCGCGAGGAGCTCTACGCGGCCGGCCCTCGCGAGGTGCTCGCGCTCCTCGCGGAGGTCCCGGAGGACGTGGAGCAGGTGCTCGTCGTCGGCCACGAGCCGACGATCTCCTCCCTCGCGCACCTCCTCGACGGTGAACGCAGCGCCCTGGCCGAGATGCTGTTCCTGGGGATCAGCACCGCCAACGCCGCCGTCCTCGAGGTGCCGGTGCCGTGGGCGGACCTCGACCGTTCGACGGCCCGCCTCGTCAGGATCCTGCGCCCCGAGCTCTGAGCGCGGCCCCCGGCGGGATGTGCGCGCCGGTCCCGCGGAGGGACTGCTGATCGACACCTGTCCCGGCGTGTCGCCCCGTGTCTCCGACTTCGCGCAGACCGTCGGCCCGCTAGGAGGACGGTGTGTCCGCGAGGAAGTCGCTCAGCACCCGTGCGAGGTGGTCGGGGACGTGCTCGGCCATGTGGTGCCCGGACTCGATGCCGTGCCCGGTGACGTGCTCGGCCCAGCTCCGCCAGATTGCCAGGACATCGCCGTACAGGTCCTCGAGGTCGTCCTGGAGGGACCACAGCACCAACAGTGGTTGCTGAACACGCCGCCCGGCCTCCCGGTCGGCGCGCTCGTGGCCGGCATCGACGGTCAGCCCGGCCCGGTAGTCCTCCACCATGCCCCGGACAACCTCCGGGTCGTGGATCGCAGCCCGCCACTCGGCGTAGTTCTCGGTCCCCATTGATCGTGGGTCGCCGCGGTACCAGGAGTCCGGGTCTGCGGTGATGACGCGCTCCGGCACCTCGGGCTGAGCGTAGAAGAACCAGTGCCACCACGCGGTCGCGAAGCGGGCATCGGCACGGTCGAGGTGCTCGCTGATGGGCAAGCTGTCCAGCAGGGCGGCCCGGGTAACCCGGTCGGGGTGGTCCAAGGCCATCCGCAGGGCGACGTAGCTGCCACGGTCGTGCCCGACGACGGCGAACCGCCCGTGCCCGAGCCACTCCATCGCGGCCACCAGGTGCCGGGCACTGGCCCTCTTGGAGTGTGCCGCGTGGTCCGGCGCTGGTGGGGGCTTCCCGGACCGGCCGTAGCCGGGGAGGTCGGCGCAGACGACGGAGAATCCCTGCTCGACCAGCAGCGGCGCGACCAGGTGCCAGGTGGCGGAGGTACGGGGATGGCCGTGCAGCAGGAGGACGGCCGGACCGTCACCGCCGTGGCGCACGAACAGGTCCAGCCCGGCGGCCTCGACCAGCTCAGCGCGGAACCCCTCGAACACGCCAACACCCTGGCCCGCACCCGTCAGCTGTGCAACAGGCCGCGAGGGCTGCGCGGCCTGGGAGCGCCGGGCCTCAGCCGCCGAGGAGGCCGAGCACCGCGTCGAGGCGCGGGAAGGTGACGGCCGCGCGCGCCTGCTCCTGCACCACGGGCTTGGCGCAGTAGGCGACGCCGAGGCCGGCGGCGGCGAGCATGTCGAGGTCGTTCGCCCCGTCCCCGACGGCGACGACGCGGGCGAGCGGCACGCCGTCGGCCTGCGCCCACGCGCGCAGGTGGCGCTCCTTGGCCGCCCGGTCGACGACCGGCCCGGTCGTGCGGCCGGTGAGCCGTCCGCCGTCGACCTCGAGCCGGTTCGCCTCGACGTGGTCGATGCCGAGCTCCGCGGCCAGCGGGCCGACGACCTCGAGGAAGCCTCCCGACACGAGCCCGACCCGCCCGCCGCGCTCCTGGACGGCGGCGACGAGCTCGCGCGCACCGGCCGACAGCTCGACGGCGACGCGCACCTCCTCGAGGACCGCGACGTCCAGCCCGGCGAGGGTCGCCACCCGCTCCCGCAGGCTGGCGGCGAAGTCGAGCTCCCCGCGCATCGCCCGCTCGGTGACCTCGGCGACCTGCTCGCGGGTGCCGGCGTGCTCGGCGAGCAGCTCGATGACCTCGGCGGTGATGAGCGTGGAGTCGACGTCCATGACGAGCAGCCCGACGCCGTCGGCGGCCAGCGGCCCGGCGCTCACCCCGACGTCCACGCCCAGCGCCGTCGCCGGGGCGCGCAGCTCGGCGGCCAGGGCGACGTCGACGTCGGCCGCGGCACCGGCCAGCGGCACCCCGGTGAGCACCACCCCGGACCAGCCGGGGCGGGAGGTGTCGGAGACGACGACGTCGCCGGCGACCGTGCCGAGCAGCGCTCTCGCGTGCTCGACGAGGGACGGCGGGACGGGGCGGGCGGAGACGAGACCGATACGGATCACGCGCCACAGGCTACGGCGAACCGCACCCCGCCCGCGCCCGTGCCTCACCGCCGGACGGTGGCGCCCTTCGGCACGACGGTGATGCCCGACTCGGTGACGACGAACCCGCGCTCGAGGTCGCGCTCGAGGTCCACGCCCACCTGGGCGCCGTCGGCGATCCGCACGTTCTTGTCGATGATCGCCCGGTGGACGACGGCGTTGCGCCCGACGTCGACGTTGTCGAAGACCACCGAGTCGCGCACCGAGGACCACGAGTTGATCTTCGTCCCGGGGGAGATCACCGAACCCATGACCTCACCGCCGGAGACGATGACGCCGGGGGAGACGAGGGAGTCCAGAGCGTGCCCGAGGCGCTCCCGGTGGCCGTAGACGAACTTCGCCGGCGGCAGCCCGGCGTTGCCGGTGAACAGCGGCCAGTCCTGGTTGTAGAGGTTGAACACCGGGGAGACCGAGATGAGGTCCTGGTGGGCGTCGTAGTACGCGTCGATGTTCCCCACGTCGCGCCAGTAGCCGTGGTCCCGCTCGGACACGCCGGGCACGAGGTTGTCCTTGAAGTCGTAGACGCCGGCCTGGCCGCGCTCGACGAACCACGGCACGAGGCTGCCGCCCATGTCGTGCGCGGAACCCTGGTCCTCCGCGTCCACCCGCAGGGCCTCGATGAGCGCGTCGGTCGACAGGACGTAGTTGCCCATCGAGGCGAGCACCTCGCCCGGGGAGTCGGGCAGGCCCTCGGGGTCCTGCGGCTTCTCGAGGAACGCCCGGATCCGGCGCGGGTCGGCCGGGTCGACGTCGATGACGCCGAGCTGGTCGGCCAGGGCGATCGGCTGGCGGATGCCCGCGACCGTCATCGCGGCCCCGGAGTCGATGTGCTGCTCCACCATCTGGGAGAAGTCCATGCGGTAGATGTTGTCCGCACCGACAATGACGACGATGTCGGGCTGCTCGTCGTCGATGAGGTTGAGCGACTGGTAGATCGCGTCGGCGCTGCCGAGGAACCAGTGCTTGCCCACCCGCTGCTGCGCCGGCACCGGCGCCACGTAGTTGCCGAGGTGGGTCGACAGCCGCCACGTCTTGGAGATGTGGCGGTCCAGGCTGTGCGACTTGTACTGCGTGAGGACGACCACACGCAGGTAGCCGGAGTTGACGATGTTCGACAGGGCGAAGTCGATGAGCCGGTAGATCCCGCCGAACGGGACTGCGGGCTTGGCCCGCTCCTCGGTGAGGGGCATGAGTCGTTTGCCCTCACCTCCGGCGAGGACGATCGCGAGGACACGGGGCGAGTGGGGGCGCCGAGGGGACATGAGGCCGACTCTAGGGCTGCTTAGATGGTCATGCAGACATTTGAGCCGTTGCCAGGCCGAGGAGGTCACGATGCGAGTCGACATGCTCACCCGGGAGTACCCCCCGCAGGTGTACGGCGGTGCCGGTGTCCACGTCACCGAGCTCGCCCGGGTGCTGGGCACCCGCGCGGACGTTCGTGTCCACTGCTTCGGCGGTCCTCGCGAGGACGCCGGGGACCAGGTGCGCGGCTACTCCGACGTCACCGAGCTCGCCGGCGCGAACCCCGCGCTGCAGACCTTCGGCGTGGACCTCGAGATGGCCGACGGCGTCCGTGGGACCGACATCGTCCACTCCCACACCTGGTACGCGAACCTCGCCGGGCACCTCGGCGGGCTGCTCCACGGCGTGCCGCACGTGCTCTCGGCGCACTCCCTGGAGCCGCTGCGCCCGTGGAAGGCCGAGCAGCTGGGCGGCGGCTACGCGCTGTCCTCCTGGGCCGAGCGCACCGCCTACGAGGGCGCGGACGGGATCATCGCGGTGAGCGCCGGCATGCGCGAGGACATCCTGCGCGTCTACCCGTCGGTGGACCCGGAGAAGGTCGCCGTCATCCACAACGGCATCGACCTCACCGGCTGGCAGCGGCCCACGGGCGAGGAGGCGGAGCACGCCGAGCGGGTCGCCCGCAGCCACGGCATCGACCCGAGCCGCCCCGCCGTCGTCTTCGTCGGGCGCATCACCCGCCAGAAGGGCCTGCCGCACCTGCTGCGCGCCGCCCGCTCCCTGCCCGCGGACGTCCAGCTCGTCCTGTGCGCCGGCGCGCCGGACACCCCGGCCCTCGCGGCCGAGGTCCGGGCCGGCGTGGAGGAGCTGCGCGCGACCCGCTCGGGCGTGGTCTGGATCGACACCATGCTCCCGCGGCGCGACCTCATCGCGGTCCTCACCGCGTGCACCGTCTTCGTCTGCCCCTCGGTCTACGAGCCGCTCGGCATCGTCAACCTCGAGGCGATGGCCGTGGGCCTGCCCGTCGTCGGCAGCGCGACCGGCGGCATCCCCGAGGTCGTGGACGACGGCGTCACCGGCGTCCTCGTCCCCATCGACCAGGTCTCCGACGGCACCGGCACCCCCGTGGACCCGGAGCGTTTCGAGGCGGACCTCGCCGCCGCGCTCACCGCCGTCGCCGGCGACGAGCAGCGCGCCCGCGAGATGGGCGCCGCGGGCCGTCGCCGCGCCGAGGAGCACTTCTCGTGGGAGGCGATCGCCGAGCGGACCCTGGAGTTCTACGCGAGCGTGCTCGCCCGCCGCTGACCGACCCGTCAGCGGGCGCGGACCACGCCCCCGGAGACGTGGCTGACGCTCGCCGCGGCGAGCGCCCGCCGGGCCGTGTGCTCCAGGCCGCGCAGCACCTCGGCGCGTGCCGCTCCCTGCCGGGCCAGCACCGCGCCGCCGTCGTCCTCCAGCGCGAGCTGGACGATCGACAGCAGCCGCGCCGCCCGGACGAGCACCTCGACCCGCGCCGGCTCCAGGCCGGGCGGCAGCAGGTCGGTGGACAGGTCGTCGTGGAGCAGGTGCGCGGCCTGGCGCGCCACGTCCGGCCGCCAGCTCGCGAGGTCGAGGGCCTCGAGCGCCTCACCGGCCGTGACGAGGGCCTTGGCGATCTCCTGACGCGCCTGGCGCAGCGAGCCGACGAGGCCGAGCAGCGTCGGCACCGGGCGCTCGGCGAACGGGAAGGGGTGGAGGACCCAGCGCACGAGGGTGCCGGGCTCGAGGTCGCTGCCGAAGGACTCGACGTGCGGCACGACCGCCCACGAGCCGCCCTCGGTGCGGATGAGCAGGCACTGCCCGGCGTCGACGGCGTCGAGCAGCGCCACCCCGGGCAGGCCGGTGACGTGCCCGGGCACGGGCAGGACGGCGCCGACGTCGGTGACGCCCTGCCCCACGATCCGCCCGACCATCTCCCGCAGCGAGCGGACCGCGCCGTCGGGCCGGTCCATGACGTGGGTGTCGGAGCCTGCGACGGCCCGCAGGGCCGCCTCCATGAGCTGGTCGGGCACCTCACCGCTGCGTTCACCCGCGATGGTCACCGGAGGGAGCCAGAGTGCGGCGAGGACGGCGTGGGGGAGGACGAGTTCGGGCACGCCCCCACGGTAGACGCCCGGCGGGGGACGTGGCGGATAGGCTCGGAGCATGAGCAATGTGCTGCGCCTGGCGGACGTGACCCTGCGACGAGGAGCGAAGACGATCCTCGACGGCGTGGACTGGTCGGTGGACGACGGCCAGCGCTGGGTGGTGCTCGGCCCCAACGGCGCGGGCAAGACGACCGTGCTCCAGCTGGCCGCCGCGCGGATGTTCCCCACCGAGGGCACCGTGGAGATCCTCGGCGACCGCCTCGGCACCGTCGACACCTCCGAGCTGCGCACCCGCATCGGCCTCGCCTCCGCGGCCCTCGCCGACCGGATCCCCGGGCGTGAGCGGGTGCTCGACGTCGTCCTCACCGCCTCCTACGGCGTCACCGGCCGCTGGCGGGAGAGCTACGACGAGTACGACACCTCCCGCGCCCGCGACCTGCTCGCCGCCTTCGCCGTCGACCAGCTCGTCGACCGCCACTTCGGCTCGCTGAGCGAGGGCGAGCGCAAGCGCGTGCAGATCGCCCGCGCCCTCATGGCCGACCCGGAGCTGCTCCTCCTCGACGAGCCCGCAGCAGGGCTGGACCTCGGGGGCCGCGAGGAGCTCGTCGCGGCGCTCTCCGAGCTCGCGGGCGACCGGCGCTCACCCGTCATCGTCCTCGTCACCCACCACGTCGAGGAGATCCCGCCGGGCTTCGGCCACGCGCTGCTCCTGCGCTCGGGCACCGTCGAGGCGGCCGGACCGCTCGAGGAGGTCCTCACCCCGCAGCACCTCTCGCGCACCTTCGGCCTCGACCTCGAGGTCGAGCGGCACCGTGGGCGCTGGAGCGCCCGCGCGGCCGGTCGCTGAGCCGGAAGTCCGGCCCGGGGACCCGCCCCGGTCGGTAGGATCGAGCGCGAGGAGGACGACGATGGCGTGGTTGTGGTGGTTGGGCGGAGCCCTGGTGCTCGGCGTCGTGGAGATGCTCACGGTCGACCTCATCTTCCTCATGTTCGCCGGCGGTGCGCTGGCGGGCGGGGGAGTGGCGCTGCTCGGCGGCCCGCTGTGGGCGCAGATCGCCGCCTTCGCCGTCGTGTCGACCGTCCTGCTCGTCGCCGTGCGCCCCTGGGCGATCGGCTACCTCAAGCGCTCCACCCCCGACACCGTGACCAACGTCGCCGCGCACGTCGGGCGCACCGCCGAGGTGCTCATGGACGTCACCGACCGCGCCGGGCGGGTCAAGCTCGTCGGTGAGGTCTGGACGGCCCGCACCGCGGAGCCCGGCACCGTGCTGCCGACCGGCACCACCGTCCAGGTGGTGCGCATCGACGGGGCGACGGCGATCGTCGCGCCCGTGCCTGTCACCTACCCCGAATAGGAGCCTCGTGACCGACAACCCCGGTGGCCTCGTGCTCACCGTCGTCCTCGTCCTGCTCGCCCTGTTCGTCGTCGTCGCGATCTGGCGGGCGGTCCGGATCGTGCCGCAGGCCGTGGCGCTCATCGTCGAGCGGCTGGGCAAGTTCAACACCGTGATGTACGCGGGCCTGCACTTCCTCATCCCGTTCGTCGACCGGGTCCGCGCCGGTGTCGACCTCCGCGAGCAGGTCGTCTCCTTCCCCCCGCAGCCGGTGATCACCTCCGACAACCTCGTCGTGTCGATCGACACGGTCATCTACTTCCAGGTGACCGACCCCAAGGCCGCGACCTACGAGATCGCCAACTACATCACCGGTATCGAGCAGCTGACGGTGACGACGCTGCGCAACGTCATCGGCTCGATGGACCTCGAGCAGACCCTCACCAGCCGCGACCAGATCAACGGCCAGCTGCGCGGGGTGCTCGACGAGGCGACCGGCCGCTGGGGCATCCGCGTCAACCGGGTCGAGCTCAAGTCGATCGACCCGCCGCAGAGCATCCAGGGCGCGATGGAGCAGCAGATGCGCGCCGAGCGGGACCGCCGCGCCGCCATCCTCACCGCCGAGGGCGTCAAGCAGTCCCAGATCCTCACCGCCGAGGGCGAGAAGCAGTCCTCGATCCTGCGGGCCGAGGGCCAGGCACAGTCCGCGATCCTCCGGGCGCAGGGTGAGTCCCGCGCGATCCTCCAGGTCTTCGACGCCATCCACCGGGGCAAGCCCGACTCCAAGCTCCTCGCCTACCAGTACCTGCAGATGCTGCCGGAGCTGGCGAACAAGGAGTCGAGCAAGTTCTTCGTCATCCCGACCGAGTTCACCGCGGCGCTGGGCGCCATCTCCAAGGGCTTCGGTGGCGGTGGGCCGGTCGGCGGTCCCGACGACGACGACTCCGGCCCGAGGCCCGAGGTCGACTTCGGGCCCCACGGCAGCTCCATGGCGGCCGGCCTGGCCGCTGCGAGCCTCCAGGACCCGGACGAGGCGCTGGCCCAGGCCCGCAGCGAGGCGCAGCAGGCCACCTCGGAGGCGAACGCCGCGGGGGAGCGCTCGGGCCGGCCCTTCTCCGGCCCCGCCGAGCGCGGCCAGCGGCCGGCGGAGGACGAGCCGCAGGCCGGTGGCCGCCGTGCCGCCGACCAGTCGCGCTTCGCCCCGCCCCCGCCCACCGGCACGCCCGCGCCGCTGCCGCCGGTGGGGCAGCCGCCGGCCACGTCGCCGGAGCCGCCGAGCTCCCACCAGCCCGGCCCGACGGCGGGCCCGCCGAGCACGGTCGACCCGACGCAGGACCAGCCCCCGCAGCAGTAGGCCCGACGCCCGACGGCGCGCCGCCCACCCGGTGGCGCGCCGTCGTCGTGCGTGCATGCCGAGAGCGAAATCGGTCCGCGGGTGTCGGAGGGCCGACCTACCCTGGCCACAGCCCGACCGGGCGGTGTACGGAAAGGCACTCATGCTGCTGTCCCTGCTGCGGCGCTACCTGCGCCCCTACCGCCGCGACGTCGTCATCGTCGTGCTCCTGCAGTTCGTCCAGACGATCGCGGCGCTCTCGCTGCCCACCCTCAACGCCGACATCATCAACGACGGCGTCGTCGGCGGGGACCTCGGCTACATCGTGAGCACCGGCGGGGTCATGCTCGCCATCAGCGGCGTCCAGGTACTCAGCGCCGTGGCCGCGGTCTACCTCGGTGCGCGCACCGCGATGGGCGTGGGCCGCGACCTGCGCCACGACGTGTTCTCCCGGGTCCAGCGGTTCTCGGTGGCCGAGGCCGGGCGCTTCGGCGCGCCCTCGCTCATCACCCGCTCGACGAACGACGTCCAGCAGGTCCAGATGGTCACCCTCATGACCTTCACCGTCATCGTCATGGCGCCGATCATGATGATCGGCGGCGTCGCCATGGCGATCCGGCAGGACGTCGGGCTCTCCGCGCTCCTCCTCGTCGTCGTCCCCCTCCTGCTCGGCGCGATGGTCTTCATCGCGCTGCGGATGGGGCCGCTGTTCCGGCTCATCCAGACCCGGATCGACCGGATCAACCGCGTCATGCGCGAGCAGATCACCGGGGTCCGGGTCATCCGCGCCTTCAACCGCCAGGCGGGGGAGCGGGACCGCTTCGCCCAGGCCAACACCGAGCTCATGGACACGAGCCTGAGCGTCGGCTACCTCATGGCGCTCATGTTCCCCGTCGTCCAGGTCATCCTCAACGCCTCGTCGGTGGCCGTCGTGTGGTTCGGCGCCGGGCGCATCGACGCCGGCGCCATGGAGGTCGGCTCGCTCGTCGCCTTCCTCAACTACCTCATGCAGATCCTCATCTCGGTCCTCATGGCCTCGATGATGTTCATGATGGTGCCCCGCGCCGCGGTGTCCGCCGAGCGCATCGAGGCCGTCCTCGGCACCGAGCCGAGCATCGTCGCCCCGCAGAGCCCGCGCCGCCTGCCGGAGGGGCAGGTCGTCGTCGAGCTCGACCACGCCACCTTCGGCTACGCCGGTGCGGACGAACCGGTGCTCCACGACGTCTCCCTGCGCCTCGAGCCCGGCCGCACCACCGCCGTCATCGGCGCCACCGGCTCGGGCAAGTCGACGCTCGTCAACCTTCTGCCGCGCCTCGTCGACCCGACCGGCGGCACGGTCCGGGCCGCCGGGATCGACGTGCGTGAGCTCGACCCCGCCGAGCTGCGCGCCCGTGTCTCCCTCGTGCCGCAGCGCGCCTACCTCTTCTCCGGGACGATCGCCTCGACGCTGCGCTTCGCCGCCCCCGACGCGACCGACGAGGAGCTGTGGGCCGCGCTCGACGCCGCGCAGGCCAGCGAGTTCGTCGCCGGCCTCGGCCTGGACGCGCGCGTCGAGCAGGGCGGGTCGAACTTCTCCGGCGGGCAGCGCCAGCGCCTCGCGATCGCCCGGGCGCTGCTGAAGAAGGCCGACCTCTACGTCTTCGACGACTCCTTCTCCGCGCTCGACTACGCCACCGACGCCCGGCTGCGCGCCGGGCTGCCGGCGGCCACCGCCGGGGCCGCCGTCCTCATCGTCGCCCAGCGCGTGGCGACCATCCGCGACGCCGACGAGATCGTCGTCCTCGACGAGGGCCGGGTCGTCGGCCGGGGCACCCACACCGAGCTCATGGAGAGCAACGAGACCTACCGGGAGATCGTCCTGTCCCAGCTGAGCGTGCAGGAGGCGGCATGAGTCACCACGGGCGAGGGCCCGGCCTCCCGCCGGGGGAGCGGTCGGCGAACTTCGGGGCGTCGTTGCGTCGTCTGCTCGGCTCGATGGCGCACGAGCGGGTGCGACTCGTCGTCGTCGTCGTGCTCGCCGTCGTCGCCGTCACCCTCCAGGTCCTCGGCCCGGCCCTCCTCGGGCGGGCGACGAACATCGTCTTCGACGGCGTCGTGGGCCGGATGCTCGGGGAGATGCTGCCCTCCGGGTTCAGCAAGGAGCAGGCGGTCGACGCACTCCGGGCTGCCGGGAACGACCAGCTCGCCGACCTCGTCCGGGGCATGGACGTCGTGCCCGGCCAGGGCATCGACTTCGGCGCCCTCGGCCAGACGATCCTCCTCGTCCTGGGCGTCTACCTCGCCGCGGCCGCCTTCCTGTGGATCCAGGGCCGCATGCTCGCCGGGGTCGTCCAGCGCACGGCGTTCGCGCTGCGCCGCGACGTCCAGGCGAAGATCGACCGTCTGCCGCTGCGCGAGCTCGACTCCCACGCCCGCGGCGACGTCCTGTCCCGGGTGACCAACGACATCGACAACGTCTCCCAGACGCTCCAGCAGACGCTGTCGCAGGTGGTGACGTCGCTGGTCACCGTGGTCGGGGTGCTCGTCATGATGTTCGTCCTGTCCTGGCAGCTCGCGCTCATCGCGCTCGTCACCGTGCCGCTGTCGGCGTGGGCCACGATGCTCATCGCCAAGCGCGCCCAGCCGCACTTCGTCGCCCAGTGGAAGTCCACCGGCGACCTCGGCGGCAAGGTCGAGGAGGCCTTCACCGGCCACGAGCTCGTCACCGCGTTCAACGCCCAGGAGGGCGTGCGCGAGGGCTTCGACACCGACAACGGCCGGCTCTACCAGGCGAGCTTCCGGTCCCAGTTCATCTCCGGGACGATCATGCCGATGATGGGGTTCGTCGGGAACCTCAACTACGTGCTCGTCGCCGTCGTCGGCGGCCTGCGGGTGGCGTCCGGAGACCTCAGCCTCGGGTCCGTGCAGGCGTTCATCCAGTACTCGCGCCAGTTCAGCCAGCCGCTCGCCCAGCTCGCCTCGATGGCCAACCTCGTCCAGTCCGGCGTGGCGTCCGCCGAGCGGATCTTCGAGGTCATGGACTCCCCGGAGGAGTCCACCGACCCGCAGCCCGGCAAGCACCCCGACGTCGTGCGCGGGGAGGTCCGGTTCCAGGAGGTCGCCTTCAGCTACGACCCGGAGCGCCCGCTCATCACGCGCCTGGACCTCGACGTCGCCCCGGGCCAGACGGTCGCCGTCGTCGGTCCCACCGGGGCCGGCAAGACGACCCTCGTCAACCTCCTCATGCGGTTCTACGAGATCGACTCCGGCGCCATCCTCCTCGACGGCGTCGACACCCGGGAGATGACCCGGCACGACCTGCGTGAGCCGATCGGCATGGTCCTGCAGGACACGTGGCTCTTCGAGGGGACGATCGCGGAGAACATCGCCTTCGGGCGCCGGGACGCGACCGGTGAGGACGTGCGCCGCGCGGCGCGGGCCGCGAGCGTCGACCGGTTCGTCCACAGCCTGCCCAAGGGCTACGAGACGGTCATCGACGAGGAGGGCGGTGGCGTGTCGGCGGGGGAGAAGCAGCTCATCACCATCGCGCGTGCCTTCCTGGCCGACCCGCAGCTGCTCATCCTCGACGAGGCGACGAGCTCGGTCGACACACGCACCGAGATGCTCGTCCAGCAGGCGATGACCGAGCTGCGCAAGGGGCGCACCTCCTTCGTCATCGCCCACCGGCTGAGCACCATCCGCGACGCGGACGTCATCCTCGTCATGGAGCACGGCGACATCGTCGAGCAGGGCACCCACGAGGAGCTCCTCGCTGCCGACGGCGCCTACGCCCGCCTCTACCGCAGCCAGTTCGCCGCCCCGGTGTCCGTCGAGGACTGACCCGGGCCGGCCCCCTCTGCGCCGAGAGCCGGATCCTGCACGGCACAATGTCGGTGTGCCGCTCATCCGCCTCACCGACCCTGACGACGACCGCCTCGCCGACTACACCCGGCTCACCGACGTCGCGCTGCGCCGCACGCTCGAGCCCGAGCGTGGCCTCTACATGGCCGAGAGCAGCAACGTCATCTCCCGGGCGGTGGCGGCGGGGCACCGGCCCCGGTCCTTCCTCATGGCCGAGCGGTGGCTGGAGAGCATGGCCCCGGTCATCGCCGCGGCGTGCGACGGCGCGCCGGACGGCGGCCCGGACGTGCCCGTCTTCGTCGCCGACGAGGCGCTGCTGCGGGAGATCACCGGCTTCCACCTCCACCGCGGGGCGCTGGCCGCGATGCACCGGCCCGCTCTGCGGCCGGTCGAGGAGGTCGTCGCCGGGGCGCGCCGGGTGGCGGTCTTCGACGGGATGGTCGACCACACGAACCTTGGGGCAGCGTTCCGCAGCGCGGCCGCGCTCGGCGTCGACGCCGTCCTCATGACGCCCACCTCGGCCGACCCGCTGTACCGCCGCTCGGTCCGGGTCTCCATGGGCACCGTGTTCCAGGTGCCGTGGACGCGGCTGGAGTCCTGGCCCGGCGCCATCACCGAGGCACAGCGCCTCGGCTACACGGTCGCCGCCCTCGCGCTGAGCGACGACTCGATCACCCTGGACGAGTACGTCGCCGAGAACCACGAGCGCTCGGCCTACGTCTTCGGACCCGAGGGCCACGGCCTGTCACCGAAGGTGCTCGCGATGGCCGACCGCGTGGTGCGCATCCCGATGTCCGCCGGCGTCGACTCCCTCAACGTCGCCGCCTCGGCCGCCGTCGTCTTCTACGCGACGCGGTAACGGCCTGCTGGTGCCACAGCGGGGCTGGGCAGCGACGGCAAAGCGTGGTACCAATCACCTATGACCGGGATCATCCAGAGCAGTGATCGCAAGCCGCTGACAGCCATCGGTTCCTTTGGCGCGGTGGACGCCGATGCAGACGTGTTGCTCGATGCCTGTTTTCAGGACCACGATGCTTACGTCTCGGTTCGCGATATGCGAAGCTTCCTGATTCTCGGCAGGAAGGGGTCTGGGAAGACGGCGATCTATAAGAGGATCGTCGAGGGGCGTTCGCAAGACGCATTCCAAATCGGATACTCATTCGATGACTACCCGTGGAGCCATCACGACTTGCAGGCCGAGAACGGCGTTCCTGAGGAGCGCAGGTACATCCATAGCTGGCGGTATCTCATTCTGCTCGGACTGGCGAAGATTCTACTGAATGACGACCAGAGCCAGCCATGGTCGGAAGAGTCCGCGGAGGCAATGGAGGCGCTAGAGTCGTTCGTTATTGACTCCTACGGCTCGCGAAATCCGGAGTTCAACCAGCTCTTTAGTCCCGAACGAGAGCTGCATTTCAAGGGTCGATTCGGCTTTAGGGTGCTCGACGTTGAGATGGAGCGCGTGCGAGTCAGGGAACTTCCGATTCACATTCAGGCTGTAAACGCAAAAATGCAGGAGGCGGTTCTCGCCGCGCTTAATCCGGACATTCGCTACTATGTCTGCTTTGATCAGCTGGACCTAGGTTTCACGGTCCAGGACGCGCGGTATGCGCAGAGGTTGACCGGATTAATAATCGCGGCGCGTGACTTGTTTGTTAGGGCCAAGGGGCGCGGAAAGGCGCTCAATCCGGTGGTGCTTCTGCGGGATGATATCTATCAGGACCTCCAGTTTGAAGATAAAAACAAGATTACTGAAAACTATGCCACGCGCGTACTTTGGACTGACAGTCGGACCGGCTTGACGTTGCGCAGCCTTATGGAGAGCAGGTTCGCTGAGGCTCTAGCCGATGGGGATCGAGAGGTTAAGTGGGAAGACGTATTTGACGAGTCTCGAGAGATGCCTAGTCGCCAGAGCAAGTATAGGCATATCTCGGATCGTACGTTTCTTCGCCCGCGCGACATTATCAAGTTCTGCAACGAGGTGTTGGTTGCGCACGGCAGGAATAATCCCGACGGTGAGAAGTTTGACAACGAGGCGGTGCATGCGGCGCGGGACGCATATTCGGACTATCTGTTGAACGAGTTGGACGACGAGATGGCGAAGCATGTTCCCCGGTACAAGGAGTACTTGGAGGTGCTCAAATCGGTCGGGGCTGAGAAGTTTACGCTTGAGCAGTTTTCCGCGTCTCTCGGTCAGCGGGTCGGTTTCAAGTCGGAAGAAGCATTGAGTGCGTTGGCGGAACTTTTCGAGTTCTCAGTTGTTTCATACTTGAAGCCAGGAGGTCGTGGTGGTGGATCCGAATATGTTTGGCGTTACAAGGATCCTCGCGCTCGGTTCGATTCGACCGTCGAGTCGTTTCGTGTCCATCCAGGGTTGAAGGAGGCTCTAGACCTTACGAGGTGAGCCCGACCGCTCAGAAAATGTCCTTGGGCAGACCCTTTCGCTGTCCGTCGTGCGACGTGGTCAATTGTGGTGGCAGGGTCGACGTCGTGCACATCCCGATATTCGCGGCGTCGACTCCCTCATCGCCGCCTCGGCGGCCGTCGTCTTGGTAACGGCCCGGTTGCCTGCCAGCCCCGTTGCTACGGTGACGGGATGCGACCCCTGCGGCACGCCGTGGCCGCGCGCGCCCTCGCCGCCGCGACGGCGGGCTGCGTCGCCACCGGGCCGGAGACGGCGTACTGCTCCCAGCAGGACCCGGTCGTCACGCCGGTCAGCCTCGCGCCCGGGGAGGAGCTCACGGTCGAGGTGCCCGGGGTGGTCGAGGGTGACGGCTGTGAGCCGGCCCTGCCCGATGACGCCGGCTACACCGTCGAGCTGCGCAGCCAGAGAGCCACGACGTCGCTCGGGACGATCCGGCCGGGGCGTCGACCGGCACCGTCACACTGCCGGCCGACGTCCTGCCGGCCCCGCCGAGGTGTCGCTGGGCCTCGAGGGCGCCCGGACGATCTGCGAGATCGACCCGACCATGAGCTGCGGCAAGGACCCCTTCGCGCTCGTCGAGGTCACCGTCTGGGCTCAGGCGCGGCGGACGGTCACCGGCGGTGGGTCGGTGAGCGTGCGGGCGACGACGCAGTAGCGCTCGGTGAGCTCGAGCAGCCGGGCCACGGTCTCGGGGTCCGCGTCGGTGTCGACGTCGACGACCACCTCGACGGACGTGAGGCCCACCGGCGTCTCGCGGTCCACGCCGAGGGTGCCGCGGGCGTCCCACGTGCCGCTGGCCGTCACGGAGGCCGAGCGCAGCTCGACGCCCATCGCGGTGGCGACGGAGGAGAGGGTGACCCCGGCGCAGGCGACGAGGGCCTGGAGGACGATGTCCGCCGAGCACGCCTGGCTGCCGTCCCCGCCCGTGGCCGGGTGCAGCCCGGCGACGACCTCACCGGACCACGTCGGCACGGTCGCGGTGAGCGCCTGCTGGTCCACCCGCGCCGTCGCGGTGCTCGTGACGCGCGCGCTGCCCGGGTCCTCCTTGTAGGCCGCCTTGAGCGGGCGCTGGCGGGCGCGCAGCGCGGCGGACGCGGCCTGTGCGGGGCTGGTCGTCTCGGTCATGGTTCCTCCGTCGGGTGTCCGGGCATCAGACCACCGGGCTCCGCGGTGGGTCAACGGGTGCACGCGTGGCGAGACGCGCCCGTGCACCCTGAGACAATTCCCCGGTGTTCCACGTCGTCTTCCACGAGCCGTGCATCCCGCCCAACACCGGGAACGCGATCCGGATGGTCGCCTGCACCGGCGCGACCCTCCACCTCGTGGAGCCGCTCGGCTTCGAGCTGAGCGACGCGCACCTGCGCCGCGCCGGGCTGGACTACCACGACCTCGCGCGCGTCGTCGTCCACCCGGACCTCGACGCCGCGCTCGGGTCCATCGGGCCGGCTCGCGTCTACGCGTTCACCGGGCACGGCGGGACCGGCTTCGCCGACGTCGCCTACCAGCCCGGCGACGTCCTGCTCTTCGGGACCGAGCCCACCGGCCTGCCGGCCGACGTGCTCGCCGACCCGCGCGTCACGGCCCGGGTGCGCATCCCCATGCTGCCCGGCGCCCGCTCGATGAACCTGTCGAACTGCGCGGCGATCGCCACCTACGAGGCCTGGCGCCAGCAGGGCTTCGCGGGCGGGGTGTAGGGCGGCGGACGGTTGGCCGCGCGGGAGCGGCACACGTAGGGTCGGGTCTGGAAGGGAGAGCGGGACATGGGCAAGGTGACGGCGATCGTCAAGGCCGCGGCGCGTTTCGGGCCGGTGGTCTACCCGGTCGTGAAGAAGGGCGCGGTCATGCTGCGCGAGAACCCCGAGCTCGCCTCCCAGGTCCAGCGGCTGCTCAACGGGCTGTCCAAGGCCCGCGCGGCGCGCTCCCGCCCGGAGGGCCTGCGGCGTTCGGTCGCGGTGCTGCGCGGTCAGGCCCAGCGCGCCCTGGCCGGGGCGGACACCCCCGCCGAGGCCGCCCGCGCGGAGGGCTGGCTGCTCCAGGCGGACAAGCTCGACAGCGCCATCGACCTCATGGCCCTGCACGACCGCAAGGGCCAGACCGCCGACGCCGCGGCGATCGAGGCGCGGGTCGAGGAGCTCTTCGCGCAGATCTTCACCGCGCTCGTCAAACGCGACGACCCGGACCAGGCCCAGCTCCCGCCCGCCTGAGCGGCTCAGTCGACGGGCAGCCCGAGCCCCTCGACCACCTCAACGGCCGGCAGTGCGGCGAGCAGGTCGCCAGGCAGCAGGAGCTTGGAGCGGCGCACACCGCTGCCGACGATCGCCGGTCCGCCGGCGGCCACGGAGGCGTCGACGAGCAGGCGCCACTCCTGCGGCAGCCCGACGGGCGTGATGCCGCCGTACTCCATTCCCGAGGCCTCCACCGCCCGGTCCGTCGGCCAGAACGAGGCCTTGCGCACGTCGAGCAGCCGCCGCACGGTGGAGTTGACGTCGGCGCGGGTGGTCGCGCGGACGGCGCAGGCGGCCACCCGCTCCTCCCCGGCCCGCTTCCCGGCGACCAGCACGCAGTTGACCGAGGCCTCCAGCGGCAGCTCGTAGGCCTGCGTCATCGCGGCGGTGTCGGCGAGGTCGGGGTCGATCTCGGCGACCCGGACCTCGGCGGCCCGCGGCAGGTCCTCCAGGGCCAGACGGACCGGCTCGGCGAGCAGGTCGGGCCGCTGCAGGGCGGGCACCCAGGTGAGGGTGCCGTACCGCAGCGGCCCG
>NZ_VDFS01000053.1:29643-30910 GCF_006151955.1 Georgenia sp. 311
AGGTCGGGGCGATGACGGCGCGGGCGATCGTGTGGAAGAGGGCCACGAAGGCGACGCGGGTGGGGCTGTCGTCGGGGTCGAGGTCGAGGGAGTCGGTGTCCAGCGCGTGCACCGCGAAGTAGTAGCGGTGCGGACGGTCGCCGGCGGGCGGCGCGGCGCCCGTGTAGGCGTGGGTACCGCCGTCGTTGCGCACGTGGTAGGCGGCGCCGGGCAGCATGAGGTCGCTCTCGCCCCAGCCCTGCTCGAGCTCGGTGAGGTCGACCGGCAGGTCGACGATCGTCCAGTGCCAGAACCCGGCCGGCGTCGGCGCGTCGGGGTCGAAGCAGTTGACGAGGAAGCTCTGCGTCCCGGCGGGGAAGCCCGACCACGCCAGGTGGGGGGAGACGTTGCCGCCCTCGGCGGTGAACTGGGCGTCCAGCGGCTGCCCGTCGGCGACGTCGTCACTGCGCAGGGTGAAGGACGGCACGGCGGGGAGCAGGTCGTACGGGGCGGGGGCAACAGGGCGTTGCAGGTCCATCGAGGCCTCCTCTGGGGTGGGTGCACGCCCAACCTACGGTGCCGGGCCGGGCGGCGCAGGCAGCGTCGGGCCCGTGTCGGTACCCCCTGTCATGATCGAACAGGAGTTCGATAAACTGTGGAGGTGGAGATGACGGCGACGCATGCGGACCGCATGGCGACCGCCCGCCGGGCCCTCGAGCGGGCCGAGGCGGCGGCCGGCCTGCGGACCCGTCTCGCCGCTCCGCTCCGGCTCGCCCCTGCCGACCCCCTCCTCCCGGCACCCACCCCGGACGCCGCCCCTTCCCAGGCGCCGGCGGCCGAGGCGCCCGCCCGGCCGGCGGCCGCCGCGCACCCTGCCGCGCCCGGGTCCGTCACCGGCGGCGGCATGTCCGAGCACCTCCCGGTACCAGCGGTGCTCGCCGGGTTCTTCCCGGCCGACGGACTGCGCCGGGGCAGTGTGGTCCAGGTCGGCGGGTCCTCCTCCCTCCTGCTCGCCCTCCTCGCCGCCGCCCAGGGGGAGGGGTGGGCCGGGCTCGCCGCCCTGCCGGACGTCGGGCTGCAGGCCGCCGCCGAGGCGGGGCTCGCCCTCGAGCGCGCCCTCCTCGTGCCGCGCCCCGGCCCGGAGGCCGCCTCCGTCGTCGGGGCCCTCGTCGACGGCGTCGACGTGCTGGCCGTGGGCGACTGCCGGGCGCTGGGCGCCCGGGACCGGCGGCTGCTGTCCGCGCGGCTGCGCAGCCGCGGTGCGGTGCTGCTGAGCACGGCGCACTGG